>JAJYJL010000965.1 GCA_021789565.1 Acidobacteriota bacterium | reverse complement strand
GGGTTTCTAACCTGGGACAATGCCTCAAGGGATCGCACAGACGTCTAAAAGCGGGCTGCGCGAAGACCCCGCTGTTGCTGCAAAGTAAGATCCGGGCCCATAGCTCAGTTGGTTAGAGCGGCGGACTCATAATCCGTTGGTCGCAGGTTCGAGTCCTGCTGGGCCCACCACCACTCCAGCCTGGAATCAATCACGTTGCATTAGAAAACGTGGCTTAACTCCTTTTGAGGAGCGGCCGGGACTACTTCCCCTTGTTGACAGGCAAACGAGAAGGGCTTCCTTTGGCCGGACCGCTCCTGCGCAGGTGTCCTGCATCCGCTCAAAGCGACGGCATCAGCAATTCATCGATTGTGTCGCAGTGCAAGCTTTTTTTCGCTGATGCCAGCAAGACCTCCGATACCGTTGGCGAAGGTAGGTAATATCATGCACGAGAGTCATGGGACTTTCGCTTGCAATATCCGGCGCCACTCTGGTATGCCTTTAGGGGCTTCAAAGGGATAGTGCTGCCCCATTCGACTCCTAATTGGGGGCAGGACTGCCATAAGCCGAGAACAGCATCGAGGTTTTCATGCGGCATATCTCCAGACGCAAATTTGGCAAATCTGTCCTATCCGGGATGATCGCCTCGGGAGCCCTGGCGAGATCGCACGCCTCCCAAGGCCCGAATCCGAGTGGGCGTGGCGCCGTTCCCGGACGATTGCGCGTTTGTTCAAACCACCGCTATCTTGAATTTGAGAATGGCAAGCCCTTCTTCTACCTTGGTGACACCGCATGGGAGTTGTTTCATCGGCTGAACCGCGAAGAAGCAACGCACTACCTCTCTAATCGCGCCCAAAAGGGTTTCACGGTGATCCAGGCCGTCGTGCTGCCTCAGGTTGGCGATTTGAAATCTCCAAATGCTTATGGCGATTTGCCGCTTACTGATCGCGACCCTACCCGGCCAGTGGAAGCCTACTTCCGACAGGTCGATTTTGTTGTGAACAAGGCAGAAGAACTTGGCCTGTTCATCGGCATGTTGCCGACATGGGGCAGCTATTGGACTTCTGGCAAGTCGATTTTTACTTCGGCGACGGCGCGCCAATACGGCCACTTTCTCGGGAAAAGGTACAGAGACAAGCCGATCATCTGGATTCTCGGCGGGGACCATTCGGTGACCGACAACCAGGAGCGCACGATGCTGGACGCCATGGCGGCGGGATTGAAAGAGGGTGATGGCGGCACACACCTGACAACGTTTCATCCCGTGGGCCCAGGAGATTCTTCTTTCAAACTCAACGACGCGCCGTGGCTTGATTTCAACATGTTTCAGTCTTCGCACGGCGCTCGCGATCTCGATAACGGTCTGTACGTGGAACATGATTACTCGCTGACTCCGCAGAAGCCCACCTTGGATGGCGAGAACCGCTACGAGTGCATTCCCGTGGGTTTCTATTTTCAGGGCATAACAGGAATCGACCGGTTTGATGACGCCGACGTTCGCCAGGCGGCGTACTGGTCGCTGCTGGCGGGCGCGTGTGGGTATACCTACGGGAATAACAACATCTGGCAAATGTTCGATCCTGCGCGGAAGAGTGTGGCGATGACTCTGGGAAGGGAAAAACCAGACGGCGGCCAACGCTCGACGGAGGACCCATGGCTAGGCGCACGGGGTGGCATCCTGGGAGCTAACATTCCGTGGTACGACGCCTTGGATAGTCCAGGCGCTTTTGACATGACCTTTGTCCGGCGGATGTTTGAGTCCCTTCCGTTCACCTGGCTTGTCCCTGATCAGAGCATGATCGTGGATGGGCCCATGACCGGCGGTGCGAAGGTTCGGGCCGCAAGGTCATCGGACGGTTCATTTGCTATAGTCTACTCGCCGCACGGGGAGAGTTTCACGCTGAATAAACACGTGATTAAAGGCCGCCGTCTCAAGGAAATCTGGTACGACCCTCGTTACGGAGTTTCCTATCTGATTCACGAAGCAGACGCGTGGGGAATCCAAAGGTATACGCCGGTTACCAGCGGACGTGGGAACGATTGGGTTCTGTTGCTCGAAGATGTTGCGGCAGGCTATCGCTTGCCGAACCCGTCGCGCTTAACCAGTACGGAATCATGATCCTGGGGTTAAGCCTAATTTTGATTAACCTATAGGAAGAACCTTGGTGGGAAATTTCGTGAAAACGTCGAACCTGACCTGAAAATAGAGCATATGGCTTTTAATCAAGCAGTTGCAAGCATAAGCCCGAAGAGGCTCCATCTTTAAGTGTGTCAAAATGAAACACATTTTTTGGCGCTATTGAGACTTTCATGGGCGTTGTGCTGGCAACTAATTCATTCCAAAGACGTCCAGTGCGCCTCCACCGATGAATAAAGACAGATACAAGTGGTACGTGGTTGGGATGCTCTGGTGCATCTCCTTTTTCAATTATGCTGACCGGGAAGCAGTCTTCTCACTCTTTCCTCTACTGCAGAAGGAAATGCATCTGACACCCGTACAGTTAGGTCTGCTGGGCTCAGCCTTCGCCTGGGTGTACGGCCTCACCGCTCCTTTTGCGGGTAGCATCGTGGATAAGGTCTGCCGAAAGACGGCCATCCTTGGCGGGCTCTATGCGTGGAGCACGATTGCTATCTTGACGCCACTCTCGCGCACCTTCCACCAGTTATTCTCCTTCATGGCTGCGGAGGGATTGGGCGAGACTTTTTATTTTCCTGCTTCGATGTCCATGATCAGTGACTACCATGGGAAGAAGACCCGGTCGCGGGCAATGGGCAGCCACCAGACAAGCGTTTACCTGGGGACGATAGCGGGTGGTTTCTTTGCAGGCTTGATTGGAGAATATTACGGATGGCGATGGTCCTTCATCGTCTTCGGAGGATTGGGGATTCTCTTTGGCCTCGTGTTGATTCGGCTTCTGCGCGAGCCGGAACGTGGCGCGGCCGACCTGGCTGACCAGAATCCAGGAGCCGACCCTGTCGTCGCGAAACGAATCCCCATCAAAGATTTTCTGCGGATGCTCCTGAGAACGCCCAGTGCGGTGCTGCTGATGGGAGCTTTTGCCTGCGCCAACTTTGTTGCGCTGGTGTTGCTCTCCTGGATGCCGAAGTTTCTCTATGACCAGTTTCACATGGGCCTGGCGATGGCGGGATTGTCGGCCACGCTTTTCGTTCAGCTGGCGAGCATGGTGGGATCGCCTCTAGGAGGCTGGTTTGCAGATTTGCTGAGGAGGAGATTGCCGGGCGGAAGAATGCTGGTCCAGGCTACTGCCTTGTTCTGCGGCGCGCCGTTCGTGTTTTTGTGCGGAGCAACAAAATCCATCGGACTGGTAGTTGTGGCGCTCACCGCCTGGGGGTTCTTCAAGGGCCTGTACGATGCCAACATCTTCGCTTCTGTTTTTGATGTCATCCCTGCCCAGGCACGCGGCACAGCGGCCGGGTTTATGAACATGGTTGGCTGGCTCGGCGGCGGTGGCATCGCGCCGGTCGCAATTGGATTGATTGCTGAACATTCCAACCTGGGCCTGGCAATTTCGCTCGCCGGACTTGTATACGTGGCCGCGGGCATTCTTCTGCTCACCGCGGGAGTTCGGTTTGCCCCGCGCGACGTTGCATAATACGAACGTCTGATTCAGGTTGGGGGCAAGGCTTGAGCCGGCTTAAAAATTAAGCACGGGACGGGAAA
>JAJYJL010000964.1 GCA_021789565.1 Acidobacteriota bacterium | reverse complement strand
ATCTCTCGCCGCGCTCGCCCTTCGCATACGCAACCCACTCCACGTTTTTGAGGCGCGGAATGCTGTTCAGCACAATGGGATAATGTCCGTCCCTGCCGATCAGTCCCACGCGAATCACGCGGCCGCCTGTGATTTTCCGCTGGGCGCTCGCGGGCGTCGCAGCCAGCGCCAAAGAGGCGGTTGCGGCGGATTGCAGGAACTTTCGCCGGCTCACCGAACCGGCTTCTCGCTCTGGCTGATTATTTTTCATCGCAGTATTTTCCTCCGTTGCAGAGTACCCGATAGCGGGCCCTCCATCAACTAAACTTCTGTATCAGGGGTGGCGCATCATCACGTCCTGCGTCTTCCCAGCCGGCTCTCATATCGATTCTGAGTATCTTCGTATTCTGTCCCTCAGCGGACAGAGTGCCTGGCCACCTCGCCGCCTTCATTTGGATACATCACCTGCCAACTCAACCGGACATTTAATGTGCTAACGACAGGGTCGCCATGCTCATTTGATCCTGGATATCTTGACCTGGGCGCAGAATATTACGGGTCGCGAACGCAGAACTCACAGCAGGGGCGCCAGTCAGTTAAGCCCAAGCGTCAGGCCCATCCGTCTGCACAGTGACGCAGCAAGGTCTTCTCCAACAGGTTTCGCCTGGCGCAAAGGGTCCCCGTATACTGGCACGAAATGGCGTCTTCAGGCATCCGGCTGCCGTCCGAACGAATAGATAAGGTGCGTTCGGAGAACACGCATAAATTCTTCCGGAGGAACCGGCATTTCCAGGTAATCAACTGCGCCCAACTGCATGGCCTCTAGATAATTGTCCATGTCTGAATTGCGCGCCAGCACCAGAACAGGGAGGCTGCGGTCAATTTCCAATGCACGCATCACAACGTCTTTGCCTTCAAACGCCATGCCACCCTGCCCCACCGTTACAAGGTCAAACGTTTCATTCTGCAGTATCGCCAGGCCCTCGCCATAGGAATCGCACGCTAACACCTCATATCCCAAAGCACGGAGAAGTTCGCTATGATGGCCAAGGCTTTCGGGCTCGTCAATTACCATCAGGACTTTAGGACCGCTTTGAACAAACTCGCCATTCCCACTGCCGCCCACGCCCGCAACTTTCATCATAATTCCTCCTGTTATTTGCCTGAACCTCTTCGCTTTCTAAGTGCTTGAAACAGCACGAACTTAAAGGTGAATCAGGGAGAATTTCCCATCTTCGCCCAGCCAAATCAGCGTGTTCGATAACGGCAAAAATGATGGGAACCACTTCACCTGCCTTTTGACAAAACGTACCCTGCCCCTTGGTCTCCCGCTGCTTGTTCAGTGCCGGTGCATAGTCGTTCCCGATAGGAGACCATCCTGCGCCCCGGTAAACCCAATCTCGTTTTCAAGCCCCTTCAACCGGTCAGACGTTTTCCCGTAGTCGATGAACGTACTCAGGGTGCTCCTGATTTGTCTTGCGTGTTCTTCCATGTCGCCGACGCGTTCCGTGTAAGGCGGCGCCCAGGTTCTGCCTTTCTCGTTGTTCAAGTATTCAATCGCTCCCTCTGTGCGGGTCGCCAACGCAACTGCGTTCGGCGTGATCCGGTCCACGGCTTTCTGCTGCCACGGCGCAATCGTGCTGTGAATCCCCTGTAACTGTTTCAGGTTCCTGCCCAGCGCATTGACGTTATCGCGGATCTGAGCCAGGTGCGCAGCGTGGCTTCTCCACTCAAGCTGGTTCCGGCGCGAATGCAGTTCAAGAAAGTGAGAATCATGCACCAGCCGGCCCGAAAGCTCATGGATCTGTCGAAGTAACCCGGAAGCCTCCTCGGCGTGTGCCCAATTGTAAGTCGGAGCGTTAAGGGACTTCGCTTCCTCTTTCGAAGTGGAAGCAAAAAGCGGAGTCATCAGAAACAACGTTCCAACCACTCCCCACACGATCTTGTCAAATGTCAATCGTATCGATCTGCCCTCCATGTTAAAGTTTCCTCCCTGGATCGCAGCGCGCTGCACAAAGACACTTGTACCAAGCCCTCAGCCATTAGAAAAGTAGAAAGTTTCGATATCATTGATAGATTTTCCCTATCTATAATAGCCTTATGGAATGGATCAATTATCACCACCTGCTTTACTTCTGGACTGTCGCGCGGACGGGCAGCATCGCCAAAGCGTCAGAGGAGCTTTTGCTGTCGCCCCCAACCATCAGTTCGCAGATTTCACGCCTTGAAGACCAGCTCGGTGAAAAGCTTTTCCTGCGTTCCGGCCGTCGGCTCGTGTTGACCGATGCGGGAAACATTGCGTTCCGGTACGCTGAGGAAATTTTCTCACTCGGCAGGGAACTAACGGAAACACTCCACGGCCGTCCCACCGGCCATCCCTTACGGCTGCGAGTGGGTGTGGCCGACCCGCTTCCCAAGTGGATCGCCTACCATCTGATCAATCCAGCCCTGCAACTTCCCGGACCCGTCCGTATCATCTGCCATGGGCACCGCCCCGACCGCCTGCTGGCCGAGCTTGCCGTAAACGACCTGGACGTTGTGCTTGCAGATGCGCCTGTTGGACCGCAGGTAAAGGTGCGCGCATTCAACCACCTGCTCGGTGAGTGCGATGTGGCCTTTTACGGCAAGCGTCTGGTCGCGGCAAAGCTGAGGCGCCGCTTCCCTCATTCGCTGGATGGGGCTCCTTTCCTGCTTCCCACAGAAGACAGTTCCATGAGGATCAGCCTCGATCAATGGTTCAACCAGCAGCAGGTTCGGCCCCTGATAGTGGGTGAGTTTGATGACTTTTCGTTGCTCCGAACATTTGCCGAGGCGGGACATGGCGCTTTCGCAGCTCCGTCCATTCTCGATGCCGAAATGCGCCAGTACGGTTTCGGGGTAATCGGACGCACCAGCGTTATCCGCTCGCGCTTCTATGCGATTTCAGTGGAAAGGCGAATCAAGAATCCCGCTGTGGTTGCCATCTCTGAAGCCGCGCGCCAGAACATTTTCGGATAGCGCCACATTCCCAACCGTTGCAGGCGGTGCAGACACTTTCAATTAGGGCCGGAGGGGAAAGACATCTGCGTCTGACGGCTATTTCTTGAAGAGGTTTTCAAAAGCCGCGCGTGCGTCGAGTGGTTTTGAAGAAGAAGTTTCCCGTTCAATGGTTGTTCGCGGTGCGAAAAACGAGCATTCGTTCCGGGCTTCTTTTTTCGGGATCCGTGCTGTCACAGGCTTGGTACATTCGAACCGGCTGCCCGTATCGAAAAACGTACATTGCCTGCAACTATGCAGTTCAGCCTCACAATTTGGACACCTGGCCTGCAGGTCAACACCTGCAGGCAGGATGGCCGCACAGGAGGCACATCGCCAGACGGAACGCTGTCCCGGCATGTTCGGAGTTCGAGGCCCGAAGGTTTCAGGCCTCTTCTGCTGTGGCCGTCTTTCCCGTTCACCGTCGCCGGAGTCCATATAGCCCCGCTGTTTATACTTCCTGTCCATCACAAGACCTCTACGTTGAATTTGGAAATGTCTTTAAGGACCCCAACTATTTTCATGATAGGACATTGCATACCCAGAGCCAACAAGATTATTGCGGAAGCATCGGAAGAACTTCCTGCGGCAGTGCAAAATGTTTCTCGCCGCCCGGAATCAACAAAGTGATCTGCTTTAGAGTCTGTGTGACAACTCACCGTGCGTCATTCCG
>JAJYJL010000963.1 GCA_021789565.1 Acidobacteriota bacterium | reverse complement strand
CCTTGCGACGCATGCGGCGCCGACCCACGCTGGTTATGGCGTTCTGGAAACAAGCGAGGCTGTTTTAGTGTCACTATATTATGTAATTCTCTTTAAGTTCCCGCTGATTCTGATTTCCCCGGCGATTGGCATGTTGTAGATGAAAAGCGCGTAGATTGGCGAAGCACAAGGTCGCCGAATAAGAAAAAGGACTATTATGCTTCGCCTGGGGAGAGATCGAATTCCTGTGAGCCTTTGGCGACCGAAAAAACCTGCTCGACACGTTGAAACTTCACCCGTAATCCGAATGCTCCATCGGATTGGACCGAAATTCTCGATTTCTTTGATTCCTTTGACCCTGGTTTGGCAATGAGAGATACGACGTGGCCATTGAAGCGGAAGCGCTCGCAGCCGCGCCGCCCGCCGGGCTCCAGCCGCCAAACCAATTCATTGTGGGGAGCGTCAGGGCTCAGGCCGATCGCGTATTCCAGCAAGTACATAATGGGTCCGATCCCGCTCCAACCCACAAAATTCATTTCTGCCGGGCTGCCCTGTTGCACTGCATCGGGAGAGTAATTTTCCCAAATCGTACCGGTCTTCTTGTAAACCCGGGCGACCAAGTCCAGATGGTTGAGGGCAATCTCACGAGCCAAGTCGTAGTAACCGTAATTCTCTAAACCACGGATGACCATGGTGTCGGTGGGCGCCCAGACGGAGCCCCGCCAATAACCGCCCGCAGAGTCGTAGCCTGGTTCGTCGGCGGCCAGGGTCGGGACACGGTTAAGCCGGGCGAAAGTATTAGGGTTCTTCAACTGTGCTACCAAGCCGCTCGCCTGCTCCGGCGAGGCAACCTTCGCAAGGAGCGTCCAGAAGGCTGCGACTGTTTTCACTGGGGCCCGCTTCCCCTTGAGCGTGAGGTCGTAATAAAACCTCTGCTTCTTGTTCCACATCCGCCGGTTGATGATGCGGGCCAACTGATCGGCATCCTGAGAGTATTCCGAGGCTTCCTGATTCCTCCCCGAAACTCCCCCGATTTGTGCCAGCAGGCGCGCAAAGAGCGCCATTTCTGAGGAAATATCTATGCCCGCCCCCCCGCCCTTCAGATAAACGTTGCGCGGGGAATTGTCCATGCTGGCCCAATCGGTCACGTACAAGCCGTCGCCTTGCCGAAGGTATTTGTGCAAGGCATGATAATAATGGACCAACGGTTCCCACACTTCCTGCAAGCGGTTGCTGTCCCCCGTAACCCGGTAGTGCTCCCATTCCGCCCATGCAGCAATGGGGTGGTCGAGTGCGTCGAGGGTGAGGAATGGATTGGGTGTGGGAACGGGCCGGCCTTTATAGATGACCGGCGAATCCCGATCAATGTCAACTTTGGCTGTGTAGGATGGCCACCCCCAGCGGCTGAAAAGAGGTTTGTCCTCGCGGTTCACCCACGGTTTGAAATCGAGGCCGGTGGCTCGAACGATCTCCCGGCAGATCTCACCATCTTGATGCTGCTTCCCATAGAAGTTGTCAAGACTCGATATACCCGGCACCAGGGGATACGCGCAGTTGCAAAACATGCTCATGAAACAACTGTCCCAGAGATAGATATTTTGATTGAAGGCCGCATCAATAAACTGTGATACATAGCCGCTTTGCGGCGTGGGCTCGTGGAAGTTTCTGAATGCCAGCTCCCACGCTTTCCAATACGTATCAACCCACAATTGATTGTCATCATAGATTGGGGAGGGCAGCTTTGCACGCAGATCTTCGTAGCGCGGAAGCGGGGCAGGGATGTATTGCTTTTTCGCGAAATACTGGCCCTGCACTTCATTTGGTTGCGCGCTCGCCCTTTCAGCTATGGGCGTGTTATAGAGGGCCGAGGGATCTCCAGTTCGATCGCTCGCGGGATCCGACAGCGCGGGATTGCTGCTGGGCGGTTCGTGGCGCAGCGCAGTCTTGCGAAGGGGCAGAGCCACCCCTGCAGCGCTCAACTCGAGAAACTGCCGGCGACTGAGTGAAGATCCTTTCCGCGAAGCGCGCTCGTCAAATCGGGTCATAATGGTCTGCCTCTGGGAATGTCGTTTCTTCCCACGTGTGTACCGGATAGCTCTTGTGTCCCGCACCGCACATTGCGCTGATCACAGGTTTGGCAATTGGCAGCAATGTTTCGAAGCCACTGCTGCCAGAGGGGGACGTTGGGAGCTGCACAGCAAGAGTCTCCATGCGGCGTTATCTTGCGCAATCCCTGCCGTGACGTAGAACGATCTCGGATAACCAAGCCCGCAATGAGCCTTGCTGTCACAGCGGGCAGAAAATGGTAACACAGCAGGAGGACCGAGACAAGCCAAGAATTATGATTTATTCTGTCAGCGACGACTATTATAAATGATTGTATCGTACTGTCGTGGTCATTTAAGTCTTGGGATTGCCATGTGCAGTATGAAGTTTGTCCACTCGAAGTCAGGCCGATGTGTAGTTCAAGAAGTTCATCGAAGGAGGTAAACGTGAAGAATACCATCTTTTTTTCTCGACGGCAGCTCTTTGGCCGCACACTAGGGGGGATTGTCCTGTCCGGCGTCGGCAGCGTACAAGGGGAATCTTTGGCCCGACGCTCACAAGGGGAGACGAAGAAAACAACCCCAGTTCACCCAGCTTGGACAGTTTCCCTCTCCTCCGACCGCCGCTTTGTAGAACTCTGCTATCGAGGCGAAAAGAAGGTCACAGAACTGAGTGTAGAGGTTGATGCGGCAGGCAAAAAACTCACCTCTGTTATCAAGGGAGCGAAGCTGAATTTGGTCCAAGCTACAAAGACAAGCGAAACCGTGGTCAACGTCCCGGGTGAGCCGGGCTTTGAGATCGTGTTGCGGTGGGAGGATTCCAGCGTCGCGATTCTGCTGCGTGGCCTTGAGCATCTGACAGACGCCCGAGCCGTAGTTCACGCCACGCTCCACGCGGGACCTGAGCCTCTACAAGCACGCATTGACGGGAAGGAGGACGGCATCCAGCAAATGGTGAGCGGGCTTGCGGTCAGCCAGTTGAACGACAGTTTGTTTGACCGCTTTCGTGATGAAGCTCTGCGAGTCCTTGCACGCGAAACGCGCTTTTCACCGGCTTCGGATGGATTTCGTGTTGTGGCCGGCGGGTGGTTTGCCGATAACGAACCCATTTGCCGGTTTAATATTGTGGACCGCATTTATGAAAATCGGCTGCCCTTCTATAAACCGCTCGATAAGCAACGCTGGCCCAAAGTACCCGTGCTTTGGTCTTCCTGGTATTGCTATTTCGCGCATGTGAAAGAGGAAGATATCTTGCGTAATGCTGCGGCTGTGGCCCGTGACTACAAACCCTTTGGCCTTGAGTACGTCCTGGTGGAGGCCGGCTGGCAAGTTGCCGGCGACGGCGCCGGCTCAAACCCCATCGGCGGCAATTGGACGGAGCCCAACGAGAAGTTTCCGCATGGAATGAAATGGCTTGCCGACAGAATACACGATCAAGGTTTGAAGGCAGGGCTGACGCTGATGGAATTCAGCCAGGGGGATGAGAAATTCTACAATGCTCACCCCAAGTGGTTCCTGCACGATGCGGACGGGAACGCCAGGCTGGGAAGTTGGTTCGGGACTTACGTCGCGGATTTTTCGAACCCCGAAGTGAAGAAGTATTTGTTCGATCTTTACCGCATGTATTTGCTGAAATGGGGGTACGAC
>JAJYJL010000962.1 GCA_021789565.1 Acidobacteriota bacterium | reverse complement strand
GTCTGCGCTCCGGCGCCAATATTAAGGAATTGTTCCCCTTCCATCTTGTTGCTGGTGTCTCCCGGAACTCGGCCTGTGTAAGCGATGTTAGGATAGATATTGGGACTTGAAATGCTATAGCCGAGGCCCAGATCCCCAGCCTTGTCCTGGGCAATGCTGCCCATCCAGCGGTAATCGCCATCGTTGATCCCGTAGGTCCCCTGTTGGGCGACTTTCCAGGCGTCGGACGTGTTCGTCAACTGGTACCAGCGGACGCCCGTCTGGCTGCTGGCGGAGCCATCCTGTACGGAGTGGGTAACCACCATGGACTGCCCGCCGATGCCGTAATTGCGGTAAGAAAGGCGGTACATCAGCCGATCTCCGAGCGAATCGAGCTGGGTGGAAGTGCCAAGCTGCGGGACGCAGGCGCCACCCCCGCACGCCTCGTAAAACGGGTCCACGCCAAGGTTCGTCGGGCCGGTGATGGTATATGTCCCGGCGCTGAAGTTGGGAGCAAACTGATAAAGACTCAAGGCCTTGCTGCCGCTGAATTGCAGGTAGTATTCGGCCGTCCCCGTGGGCGCCGGGCTCGTCGTTCCGCTAGTCGCATAAGGACTGCCATCCAGATCCGCGGGCAGGATGCTGGCGACGCTCGTGCCGTTCTGCGCGCACACCCATGGTATCGTGGCCGGTAGGGAGGTCGCGTCCTGGAGCGGAAACCCGCACATCTGGGCGCCAATGAAAGAACTGCCATGGTTGAACATGTTCGCTGAGAAATAAACGCCTGCCTGCGGACTGCTGTTGTCCCAAGTTCCCGCAGCCCAAATTGCCAGTTTAGGATAGTCGGGCAAAACCTTCCCGAACGAGATGTCGTAAGCCGTGTAGGCGCCGGTGGCGTCGTCGGTCTTTGAAATCGCCATGCACAGGTGGTTATTTGTAAAACTTATGTTGTAGGCAAGCTGGCTGATGATCCACCTTTGGTCGATCCGGTCGTAGAGGACAATCGGATCACCGCCATCGACTGAGGTGCAGACGTCGTCGCTGGGCAGGTCGCTGGCCGCCGCAAAGATGGCATGGATCGGAGTCGGGCCCTGCAGCGGATTTCCCCCTTTGTCGTAGACGGCGTAGTTAACATTTACCGTTTCAACGATTTGGGTATCACCAACGGAAAGGTTGGTATCGGGCGGAACGTATCCGTCCGCGCTGATGCCAGGGAATTCGGCTCCCGGGTAAACATTTTTCGTTGTCAAAGGACTGCTTTGCAGAGCAGGGTCCGACCAACTCGATCCGCCGCCCGTGCCTCCCCCACCCTTCCCAAGATGGGACCCGGGTTTCCGCAAGGGAAACACCCGAAACGGCGCATTCGGCGCCGGATGGTGAGTAGCCAGATAATTGGCCATCAGCGGCGTGGTGCCAATCCGATGGGCTGTCAATATCTCTGCACGCGGCGGTTGTTCCGCGGTGAGCGGCAGCGCCCACACCAAGCTCGCAACGAGACATAAAAGTTTCGCTTTTGAAGTGGTGATCATCGTTATCCCCCAGTTTGAGTACTATTTGCCCCGGCCGACAGCCTAAATGCCATTAGTATATATCGACCTCGGCGGCCCGGCAATCAGGCGTCAGAAACGTGTCAGAAACGTAGCTGATATTCCACGGCGAGAACTCCCCTCTCATCCGGTCCCGCGAGGCGGGACCGCCCTTTTCTCACGGGTGAAGGGTGGGAAATTATTGGCTGGGGCGTGTCCAGCACAAATACACTCGTTCGCTCCTGCTCCCCCATGAATCCCGCTCAGCGCCGGGGAATGCGCGGTGGACGTCGTTCACGTCAAAAGTAACGGCTCAGATAGCGCACACGAAATTGTGATATCGCTGGCGAGGGTTTATACTGTTTCGCTTAGGACGATGAAAAGGAAATGCTGATGAACCGTCGAGACCTCCTGAAGTTCACTGTGGCGGGCGCCTTCTGCTCGGTTGCAGGGGCCCAGAGGAGGCAACTGCTGCTCGTCCATCCGGACAGAACTTCACTGCCAGCTACTTACATCATTGACTATCGCACCAATCATCTTAGCGATCCCGGATTCGTGCCGCAGGTGGCCGAAGCCCCGCCCAGCCTGCTGCACTTGGGTCACGACGTTCCTTTCACCGCCCACTGGGGGCCGCGCGCCCTTCCTTTGCCCGTCAAGGACCTATCCCGATACCGGCTCCTCAGTCCTCAGGAAACCTCCGCCCGCACCCACGCCATTGAATCGATGGTGCGGAGATTGCATGGCACCGGGGTCGAAATTGTTTTCCCTTACATCAACAGCCAGCAGATGGGCGGCGATATCGAGAAACGCCTGGGCTTCTGGAAGTTCTACGATCATTGGGATGAATACCTTTCCTTCGGCCTGCCGCCGCGGCCGAAGGCCGACCCCGCCGAGTGGCTCCAGCGGGACCCCAATGGGCGCATTCTTTTCAACAATCCCGCCGCTTACCCTGGCTACGCTCCGCAATTCTTTTACTCTCCCTGTCCGAACAACGAGTATTGGCGCATCTGGTTGCGTTTTGTCGTCGGCGCAATCGCCCGGGCGGGTTTTGACGGCGTATTCGTTGATGACAACATCATCCACTGTTATTGCCGCTTTTGCCGGGAGGGTTTCAAGCGCTATCTTCGCTCCCGCTACAGTCCGCGCGAGCTACGCTCCGGCTTCGGGACGAGTGATGTTGACAAAATCGAGATATGCTTCCAGGCCGACAAGACTGCCTGGGCAATGAGCCAGCCCGCGTTTATTGATTACCTGGCCGCGCGCTACGGGCGCCAAGAGCTCGAGAAGGAATTCAAGATCGCCAACCTTACCAACCCCTCCAATCTCGATCGGATTGGTTACAACTTCCTGGACTGGCGCGCCCGAGAGTTCATCACCTTCCTCGAGGAAAAATACTCACCGGAGCAGCGGCGCCGGCTGTTCGGCACAGCCGACCTCAAGCGGCTGGGCATTGAACGCCCGGAAGATCATCTGCGGTGGTTTGAGACGCAGCGTTTTTGGGCCTGGAGCATCGCCGACCTTCTGGCGGATTTACGGCGCGCCGTCACCCCGTTTAACCGGAGTTTTGTCTTTGTTCCCAACTGGGGCTCAATCCAGACCGTGCGCGCAGTGGAGGGCCGGAGGCGGCAAGGCAAAAACGTTGCCGAATGGGCGCGGGGCGCCCGCTACATGATGTTTGAAGAGAACTACCAGCATGGCTTCCCGGGCCGGTCGGTTTCCGGCGGTTTCACCGTTCATGATATCCAGTACAAGTTTGCGCTGGTGAACGGCGCACGTCCCGTGGTCCTCTTCGGCGGGCCTCACGGACGTGCCAGTGTGGAACTGGCCCACGCCGAAGCGGCTGCCGGCGGGGGCGGCTGCTACGTCCAAAACTTCTACCAGTTCCCCGAGGTGCGCCGCGCCTACCGTCGTTTCTATGAGCGCCGGCCCGGCCTGTTTACAGGCTTCCAACCGCTGGCGCAGGTCGCCTTGGCCTTTTTCTTTAATCAGGCTCACATGGGGAACCGGGATCATTTGAGCCAGGTCTACTCCATTCATACGACTTTGGCAACGGAACACGTCTTGTTCGACTTTATAACTGAACAGACGCTGAATCTGCTCGGGCGGTACCGCGTCCTTATCCTGCCGTCCGTCGCTTATTTGTCCCGTGCGCAGGAACAAGCAATTGAAA
>JAJYJL010000961.1 GCA_021789565.1 Acidobacteriota bacterium | reverse complement strand
AACAAATGATGGCGAAAAAACGAACCGAAAACGAACCGGAGAAATTCCAGCCCGGATGTAGCCCATTTCGGCTAATTCTCCTCGCCCGCAGCCCGGCACATCTCCCACCCGGCAACCCAGAAGGCCTGACGAACCGTTGACACCGCGCCTGCCATTGGGCACTCTGGAACATCGTGCCAGGCCGCTTTGAAGCCTGAACCGGCAAGCGGCGGCAGCAGGCAGGGCCACCTTTAACTCAAATGAACACTCGACCGCATTTCGAAATCAGCGTGATGGGCCGGAAGGTGAGGCTCGGAGAGCGCACGCTCATTATGGGCGTGCTGAACGCCACTCCGGACTCTTTTTCAGACGGCGGGCTCTATCTCGACCCGGCCGCAGCCATCCGCCGCGGGGTTGAGATGGCGCGCCAGGGCGCCGACTGGATTGACGTGGGCGGCGAGTCGACGCGCCCGGGCTCGCGTCCCGTTACGGCTGAAGAAGAACTGGCGCGCGTGCTGCCCATCATCCGGGGCCTGCGCCACAGGCTGCCCGCGCTTCCCGTTTCCATTGACACCACCAAGGCCGTGGTGGCCGAGCGGGCCGTTGAGGCGGGCGCCGCCATTCTGAACGACATCAGCGGCCTGCGCTTTGAGCCTCGCCTGGCAGACGTGGCGCGGGCCAGCGGCTGCCCGCTCATCCTGATGCACATTCGCGGCCGTCCGCGCGACATGCAGCAACGCCCGTTCGCGCGTTCCATCTGGCGGTCGCTGGAAGAAGGCCTGGCACGTTCCATTGATCGCGCGCTGGCGCACGGCGTTCGCCGCCGGCAACTGATTCTGGACCCCGGCTTGGGGTTTGGGAAAACGCGGGCGCAAAATTTCGAGGTCCTTGCCCATCTTGACCGCCTGCAGCGCTTCAGGCTTCCTCTGCTGGTGGGCAGTTCGCGAAAGTCGTTTGTGCGGGCCATCGTCAGCGGCGAAGGGCTCATGCCGCGCCCATCGGCGAGAGGCCGCCGCGCCACCGCCCTCGCCGTCGAGAAGCTGTCCGCCCGCCTGCCCTCTGGCGACGCGGCAGCCGTGGCAGCGGCCATCCTCAACGGCGCGCACATCGTTCGCGTCCATGACGTGGAGCAGATGGCGCCCGCTGTCAGGATCGCCGACGCCGTGGCGCAGTCTGCCGGGCGTAGCGGGGAACGAGGCGCCTGAGTGGGCACGGGAATGCCCTTATGAAATCAACAGCGAGATTGCGGGATCGCAGGCGGGGAAAAGCGGTATCAGCGTCCTGGTGGAGGTTGGAACTCGAGGCCGAAGGGTTCCCTCAAGCCTTTTTGAACCGCGCTCATGGCTTCCGGGTATCGGCCCGCGGTGAGAGACGCGGCGCGGTACTGGGCCAGGGCCTTGTTGCGGCTGCCGTTGACGTCATCCAGGCGGCCCAGATAGATGTGGGACCACGTCACGATGCGCAGGTCGTTTGCGACGCTCAAGGTTTCTTCAAAGTACTTACGGGCGATATCCGGCTTACCCGTGCTGCTGGCCACCACGGCCAGTCCAAACAGGGCGCGTTCGCTTTTCGGGTCCTTCGTGAGCACCTGCTGGAACGCCGCCTTCGCGGCATCGTAATTGCCGGAATAAATGCCGTTGTCACCCTGGTCGAGCAGACGCTGCGTTTCTGTCTCCCCGGAGGCCACAGTCGCCGCCGGTTTGGGGGGCCCTGTAAATTTGACCTTGCCCAGCCGGATGGCTTCCTCGGCGGGATTGATGCCCTTGATCATCTGTTCGTAATAGCCGGTCATCGAGGTGTCCTGCTTTTCAAACTGCTGCAGAGCGTCGTAAAAATAAGGAACGAGGATGAATCCGGCAGACGTCATTTGCCCGATTTGCTGGGTTGCCTCGGCGGCAGGCACCTTATCCATCCGCAATTCGACGGCCCGGATGAGGCATTCGGTCACCAGCAGCGAGAAGTCCGCCTTGAAGTCGCTTGGCAGCGCCGGCGCCTTTCTCGCCAACGCGGCGAGCGCAGAAGCCTGATGGATTTCAGGACCGTACTTCACCGCCAGCGGGTCCAGCAGAAAATGGAGATACTGGTGGCGGATGTCGTGAATGCGCAGATTGTTCGACGGGGTGATCACCAGGTAGTAGTTCGAGCCGTAGATGCGGGCCTGCACCTGGTTCGGCGCTCCCAGAAGATCCAGGTCGATGGTGTAGGTCCGGCCAAGATAGGAACCGGCGGGAAAGCGGAGGTAAGCATCCGTCAGCTCGATGCTGTGGCGTACCGGGGAACTGTAGCGCTCAATGGCCGAGTTGAAATCGATCTGGGCCCGAGCCCAAAGGTCCACCATGTCCGCCTGGTTGTAAAAAAGCTTGAGCAGGGGAACAAGGCCTGCAACGTTCCTGGCGTCGGGCGGAAGGTCAGCCTCGGCCACCGTAAACTTGAAATCGGGAGGAGGACCCAGCAGAAGGGCCAGGGAGATATACTGCCCCAGGTTGCGGCCGGGGTCACTGGCGCGGTGGGCCTCATAGAACTTCCGGATGTCGGAAATGACGGGAATCTTCCTGTTCGCAAGGTCCGCCCGCACAGCGTCGCGAGCCTGGCTGCCGGCGCCGATCCCCGCACCCGCGTCGTAGCCCGCATCGTTGAGGGCTGCGAGCACGCAGAAAAGCTGCTCGTTCGATTTAACCAGGACCTTTCCCTGTTGGGCCCGGGAAGGCAGGGGAAGCAGCAGCACGGCAAGCAGCAGAATCGCCGCGCCCCGGCATGCGCGGGCGAGCGGGCTTCCCTGCCGAAAGATTCCTGGAGTTTGCAGCATGTGTGGGAAAGGATTCCAGCGTCTCAAGAGCAAGCAGCCTAACCTCGGACCGTGATTGTTCGGAATGACAGGACAACCTGGCCGCTGATCGGCTGCCCGAAGGAGGTGGCGGGCTGGAAAAGGCTGTAATACATCATCTGGTCAAGCCGCTGCATCAGCCCCGGCGACTGCTGGCCGGAAATAATCCGGTACGACGTGACCCGGCCCTGTGCGTTGACATAGGTCACCAGAACCAGCGGTTGCGCGCCTGCGTCAAACGTCATCGGCGCGAGGACCTGAACGCGTGGCGGCGTCACAAGGTCCAGTGGAACATCAGGGATGTTGCTGGTCTGGGGTGTTCCCGCCCCCAGCATCAGGACAATGCAGATCAGTGCGACCAGCGCACCCGCAACCGAGGGAAACCAGACCGGCCGGAACAGATTCTCCAGACGGACCGTGAAGCGCTGGAAAAGGTTGCGGTGCAACTCCTGAGACATCTGCACCCGCAATCGCAAAGCGAGTTCAGACGGCACCTGCTGCCGGGACAACAGGTGCAGCTCCGAATGGAGCGCTTCATATCGTTCCAGTTCAGCCGCGCAGGGAGCACAATGCGCCAGATGATAGCGGATCGAGTGGATCGTTTCCGCCGGGCACACCCCGTCCATAAAGTCCGAAAAGTGGCCGCGAATTTCCGCGCAAGATTCGAAGATCATAGAGACCTGCTCAATCGGGCGGCAAGTTTGCGCTTCAGCGACTCCCGCCCCCGCCGCAAACGGGACTTGACGGTGCCTTCGGCAATTCCGAGGACCTCGGCGATTTCTTCGTAACTGAGCTCTTCGATTTCTCTCAGCACCACCACGGCGCGAAAGGGTTCAGCAAGCTCCCCGAGAGCACGTTTGACCTCAGCCTGGCACTCTG
>JAJYJL010000960.1 GCA_021789565.1 Acidobacteriota bacterium | reverse complement strand
AGCCGTGAGGCCCATCATTGCCGTGACGATGAGCAGAAGAGCGATACCCAGCCAATGGAGGCGCGGCGCGTAGGGCAAATTTCGAGCGATGAACGGCAGAGGCGTCCAGCCTTTGCGTTGAAACAGGTCGGAGATGAATCCAGAGAACGGACGAAAGAGTGATGCCGTAAAGGACTGCACAGCAGCAAATGTTCCGGCGGCGATTTGGATACCCGTGATACTGGTGAAACCCAGAGCGATAATTGCCTCATGGAATCCGCGAGTGAAATAGCCCGGGAGCCATGCATTCATGGCGATCTCAAGACCGAACGACATGGCATAGGCAAGCATCAGAGCGATGGCGATGTAGCGGCTCCAGACGAAGAGCGTACCCCGCAAATCACTCCGGCGGCGGACCAGCTCCTGCATCTGGGTTGAGCGAGCGGATTGGCCGCGCACCAGGTACCAGGCCGCGATGCCAATGGCGATAACGCCAAGCCACAGGAATGCGCCTTGATAATTCAAGCCAAAGATGCGCGGAAGCAGAAGTGCGCCCGCGCCAGCCCCGACGTTGCCTGTGCCCGCATACAGTCCTTCCGCCGTGCCAATCTCGTGTGCGTCGAACCACTGCGCAACATGCTGAATGCCGACAACGAAGGAGACGCCGGCGATGGCGACGATCACTCGCTCGATGAATAGCAGTTCATAGCTTGTGGTATAGGCCGATGCAATTGACATGATTCCGCAAACAACGAGGATGAAGGCAAAGGTTCTTGGTGCTCCGAAGCGATCCGCTGCTGAACCGGCAATGACTCTTCCAATCGGAGCCATCCATATCGCTGAACTTGCAAGGAGCCCCAGTGCTTTGATGTTGAGATGATAGGAAGCGGCAATACTGGGCCTAAAAGCAGCTGTTGAAAACCACATGAGGAAGCACCAGAAGAAGCCGACCGTTGCAATGATGAGTTGCTCAACCTTATGGGTAGACATATATCTCCTTTCCGAAGAGATGAAGCAGAGGAAGACACTACAAGGCGTTCAGAGCCCGACACGGCGTGAGGAGTTGCGATGGCTCACCTGAAGCACAAGGAATCCGCTAAGGTCGCATCCCCCATAGCTCCATGATTCGTTCATTTGGCAGAAGCGGCCCCGGCAGTTAACGCAGGTAGCTGCTTCACAACTAATTTGAAGATCCGCGGTGGAGGCCGAAGTGATAGAGGCACTCCACATATCCGTACTGCATGTTCTTTCCGGTTGGATAAATTGCTCCAACCACCGACTTACCCTGCGCATATGCGTAATAGAAATTCAGGTCCAGCGTTTTGGTCGTTTGCCAGTCGGCGCTGATATCGAGGACGGAAGCGAGGGAGGAAGTGTTGTTTGCCGGGCGCCCGACATAACCAAAGACCTTGTTGTCAAACGCACCTCCGCCCAGATACCAGAGGTCACGCGGCGAAGTGAGTTGCAGCCAGTGCAGGTCTGAACGCAAGGACAAAGCTTTCAGAGGCTGGTCCATCACTTGCACAAAGTCATCTGTGCTGTTCATCAGGTTGTAGAAAGGGAGGCGCGCGTAAATGCGAGGCGTTGGCAGAATCTGGAAGAATGTGTTGTGCGTCTTGTCCGCCGGGTTCTCGTCCCCGGTGGAGCGAAACCAGCCACCGCGCAACCAGGGCTTGGTCGCAAGCTGAGTCCATTGGTAGCCGCCTTCGACGGCGGCAGCCCCTGCTTTGTGTGATAGCAGGCCCCAGCTTCCATTCTGTCCAGCGCCCCAGAAGAGAACGTCGAGGTTTCCCGGGCCGGCTGGAATGTTCGCCAGAAAATCTCCCCCGTAAGTTCCAATTCGGATATTGGCGTGATCTGTAGCCAGAATTGCGCTGGTGCGGTTGTCAGATTTGGTAAGGCCGGTGCGACCATCATGAAATCCAATTGCGAATGCGCGCCCGAGTAGATGCCGGCCGGCCTGCCGGGTGACCGCGAGGTATTGCAGATCAACATTCAGCTCCGGATTGCCATTCATGTTGAAAACACCTTGATCGGCGCGTGCAGCGAATGCTGTCACATTCCACGGACCCAGTTGCGAGTTAAGGTCAATACCGTCAAAACTCCGCTGAGCGTTTGAGAATCCGAAGTTGCCGATCATCCGGTGCGCAATTCGCTCCTTCTGAAGCCAAGCCAGCGTATGGTCTTTGGGGGTGGTTTCAACTCCGTCGATGAACTCAAAGCGACCTGCGCGCACACTCGTGTTTTCAACATGAAAGCGAATGAATCCCTGCTTGAGGAAGGCCGCCGCAGGATAAGAACTGACATTGGCGGCATAGTAGGTTGCGCCCAACCCTAACTGCCCTTGCCCGGGACCGGCGCCGATAGCATCGCCGGGAGCATCCAGGATGGACGGTTGGGAAAGCTCGAGCCTCCAGTCCCACCGATTTAAGTTCTGCTGTAACGCAATTCGCAGGAGCGATTCAATGTAGCCATACTCGTTGGCAGCATTGGGCGCGGCAAACCATTGCCATGCATTAACGCGCGTACGATCCATGACCGTAAATTCAAGAGTGCGACCTCGGAGCGCTTTGGATTGGGCTCGCACAAAAGGCGACATTCCGCAGAACAAGAGAAGCAGAGATGAAAGGCGGCAGGTCAATTTTGAGTACACAAAGTCTCCTTGATGAAGTGAGGCGCATTCACCAGCTTGTCGACGTCTTTAGAGTTTTGCTATTGCGATGAACGATCGAAGCGCATCTTCAATACACGTCGCGGTGGTATCTATGCTGCTCCTTCAAGCTTGCCATATAATCCTGAGCCTGGTCTGGACCCATTCGGCCTTCTTTCTCCGCGATGGCGCAAAGCGTCGAGTGAACGTCCTTTGCCATTTTTTTGGCATCGCCGCAGACATAAATGCTTGCACCATCCTGCAACCATGACCAGAGCGTAGGCGAATTCTCAGCCATGCGGTGTTGCACGTAGACTCGCTGCGCCTGATCCCGTGAGAAGGCAGTGTCGAGCCGCGTCAGATGCCCGTCCTTGTGCATTGATTCAAGCTCGTCGCGATAGAGAAAGTCCGTGGCCGAGCTTCGCTCGCCAAAAAAGAGCCAGTTTCGCCCGGTGTGGCCGAGGGCGCGGCGCTCGTGGAGGAATCCGCGAAAAGGAGCGATGCCCGTTCCTGGACCAATCATGATCATCGATGCGATAGGGCTCTCTGGCACCTTGAATTTCTTATTCGGCTGAATGTAGATGGGCATTCGGTCATGAACTTCAGCACGATCTGCAAACAACGTAGAGCAAACGCCACCGCGCTCCCGATTGTGCGAGGTATAGCGAACTACGGCGACCGTTGCGTGAAGCTCTTGCGCATGAGCCAGGGGACTCGACGAGATGGAGTAGAGCCGGGGGGCCAGTCGAGGCAGCATGACAACCAGATCTGCTGGATCATCGATCAGGCCTGGAAACTCAATCAAGAGGTCAATCAGGCCACGATCGTATGCATATTTCTCAAACTCCGACTGGTGCTCCGGGGTCAGCAATTCCAGAAGACGCGAGCAATTGCCCCGCATGGCAAACTGTTGCACCATCTTTCGATTCAGCCGCGTGATCTGACATTGCGTTGTGAGGGCATCGTGCAAGGTGGTGCTTCCATCCTTGCCGGACGCGACCTGCTCATTGCCATTGAAGCGGAGCAACTGAAGAATCTCCGCCACGAGATTGGG
>JAJYJL010000959.1 GCA_021789565.1 Acidobacteriota bacterium | reverse complement strand
GCGCGTCTCTCAGGAGTTGAGAATTACCCATCCCGAACTGTGCGGCGAACTCGACCTGGTCAACGCGCAAATTCGCGTGGGCCGCACCCGCATTGAGGCCATGCGCGAGCTGGCAAGCCGCACCGGAGTCGATGACATCAAGGCCCTGGTTGCCATGCTCATCCAGACCGACCGTTTCGGGACCAGCGTTTCGAAGTCACTGCGCGTTCACGCCGACGATATGCGCATGAAGCGCCGCCAGCGAGCGGAAGAAGCCGCAGCCAAGACACCAGTCAAGATGGTGCCTCCGCTGGTGTTTTTTATCTTCCCGGCTTTGTTTGTCGTCATTCTCGGCCCTGCCGTCATCACGATTTACCGGCAGTTCATCGGAATGCATCATTAACGAGCTCTTGGTAACCCAAGGGGACGAATTCAGCACCGTTCGTCAGCAGGAAAAAACAGAAGAATACTAATGGAGGAAAAAACATGGATGCAACGACCCTTCGCATTATCGCTGGAATCGGAGCTGTTATTGTGCTCTACATCATCATTTGGCGCCGTAAAAGGCAGGCGTCTCGCGACTAAACACCAATCTGTTAGCTTGAGTTGGGAGTGACAGGCGTGGGTGATAATAACCGGAAACGAGTATACGTCTACAACAAGACCCGCGAAACGTTCGTGGCAACGAACGCTTCGGTGGCGGACAGTTATTTGGGTCGGCTTGTAGGTCTGTTGGGAAGAACCAGCCGGTGGGCCAGGCCCGGGCAGGGATTGTGGATCGTCCCATCCTACGGTGTGCATACCATCGGCATGTTGTTCTCAATTGACATCGTATTCCTCGACCGGAGCAACCATGTGGTTCACATTGAAGAACATGTCCGCCCGTTCAGGATTTCAAAGGTCATCCTGAAGGCCGATAGCGTGCTCGAGTTGCCGCCCCATACGGTTTTCAGGACACGGACACACGTTGGCGACCTCCTTGAGATCGGACCGTTGCCCACGCCTGCCAAGTCACACCCCGAACCTGCGCCACAGTCCCGCGAGGATATGGCCAAGACCCGGACGACTGTCAGAGCCTAATGCGCCCTGCAGACGCATCCGATGTTTCGGGGACCCTATATGAAGCTCCGCACTTCCGGAATTCGCCCCGGCGTGTTCAGGTTTGCGGCAACAACGTTGTCTATTCTAGAGCGCCCTGGCAGGAGATGTGACGAGTGGAGAGGTTAAAATCGCTCTCCGTAGCGTCGATAGGACGGTCAGGACCAGACAGCCAGCAGGAAAATCGATATGCCTTCTCGTAATCGCGGAGGACCCGTAATTGTTATGATCGTAGTTCTCTTTATCCTTGTGGCCATTGCCCCCCTGCTGGCCAAGTACCACAATGCTCCCGCTGTGGTGGTAGCGAAACTCGCGGAAATGACCGCGCCGCAAGCCAGCGCAGCCCCCGTGGACCTGAAACACACCGTCTGGGTCAACAGCAGGTCGGGGCTCTATTATTGCCACGACAGCCGTTTCTTCGGAAGGATATCACCTGGAGCTTTCATGGAGCAGCAAGTGGCAATGCAGAAGGGTTTTCGCCCCGCGGATGGGCAAGCCTGTCCTTAAGACTGCTCTGGGTATGCGGGCTTTGCCAGCCGCATCCTCCGGGATCGCGGATTTGCAACTGCAAGGAAGGGTCCGGACGATGAAGAACCATTACCTCATCAGAGAACAGGGAAGGGGCAAATGATCACTGCTGAAATCTCAACGCCAAAGACGGTTCAGGACCTGGGCGTACGCCGGAGCCTGCTCGAGGACCTGGCGCTGAAAATACTCTATTACGAGGGAGAACTCACCCTTATCGAGCTTTCCAAGAAAATGTGCTTGAGCTTCGCCATCGTAGAGCAGCTTTTTGAGCGGCTTCGTAAGGAAATGCTCTGCGAAGTGAAAGGTATGACGGGCACTGTCCACCGGATTGCCATCACCTCCGGCGGAAGAGGCCGCGCGCTTGAACTGCTGAACCTGAATCACTACTATGGCCCCGCGCCGGTATCCCTGGAAGATTACATCGCCCGGATTCATGCGCAGAGTATCAGAGAGGCAGATGTACGCCCTCAACAGGTGAAAAAGGCTTTCAGCCACCTGGTTCTGCCGGAGGAAACCCTGAACACGCTGGGAACCGCGGTTGTCTCGGGCCGTTGCATTATCCTTTATGGGCCGGCCGGAACAGGGAAAACGGCCATGGCCGAAGGCATTCCCGCGATTTACGGCGACCGGGTCTGGATTCCCTACGCTGTTGAGGTCGACGGCCAGATCATCACCGTGTATGACACCCACCTGCATGGACGCCACGAGGAAGAGGAATCGCAGTTGGGAGAGTTTGACAAACGCTGGGTGCTCTGCAGGCGGCCACGCGTAGTGGTGGGCGGCGAGTTAACACTCGAGATGCTGGACCTGCAAATGAATTCGCTCACCAAGTTCTATACCGCTCCGCTGCAAATGAAAGCCAACAACGGTGTTCTAGTAGTTGACGACTTTGGCCGTCAGAGAATGCGCCCCGAGGACATGCTCAACCGTTGGATTGTTCCACTGGATCGGAGAATCGATTTCCTCAACCTGGCCGGCGGAAAACAGATTGAAATTCCGTTTGACCTTTTCGTAGCCTTCGCCACCAACCTTGATCCCAGGTCGCTTGCCGACGAAGCTTTCCTGCGCCGCATTCAGACCAAAATCAAGGTGGATTACGTACCCTCCGGACAGTTTCACGAAATCTTCAAACGTGTATGCGATGAATATGGCCTGCTTTATGACGCGACGGTGGTGGATGGAGTATTGAGCCTGCTGGCCGCGCTCCAGCAGCCGCTTCGCGCCTGCTACCCTCGCGACATCGTGCAGCACATCACGTGGGCCGCGCGCTATCAGGGAGTGGAGCCGCACCTCGACGGCCCTTCAGTACGTCAGGCCTGCCGCAATTACTTCCTGGAATCCTAACGGAAAGGGGCTACTTCCCTTCCCGGATTTCCTGAAAGCTTTCACCCGCCAGGCGGACCGCCCGGTCGATCTCTTCGTCTGTGTGCGCCATGGAGACGAAAAGCGCTTCAAACTGCGACGGGGGAAAATAGAGGCCCCGCCCGAGCAGTGATGCGAAGAAGCGCGCAAACAGAGCGGAATCAGATTTCTTTGCGGAGGCATAGTCCGTCACCGGACCCGGAGTGAAAAACGCCGTCAGCATTGACCCGATCCGGTTCACTGTAAGCGGAACTCCCGCCTGCTTTGCCTGTTCCGTCAGGCCATCACCCAGCCGCCTGCCAAGCGCCTCCAGCCGGTCATAAGTTCCCGGCCGCCGCAACACCTCCAGCGTCTTGGAGCCTGCAGCCACGGCCAAAGGGTTACCGGATAGCGTGCCTGCCTGGTAAACCGGACCACTGGGTGCAACCAATTCCATCAGCGACGCCTTGCCGCCATAAGCACCCACTGGCAGGCCGCCCCCAATCACCTTGCCCAGCGTGGTCAGGTCAGCTCGGATTCCGTAAAGCTGCTGTGCGCCGCCATAGGCCACCCGGAAGCCGGTGATGACTTCATCGAAAATCAGCACCGTACCCTGCTCTTTCGTCAACTCCCGCAGCCGCGCCAGGAATCCCGCCCTGGCAGGCACCACTCCCATGTTGCCCACCACCGGCTCAATCAGCGCCGCGGCCAGTTGGCCACGATGGGCCTGAAAAGCGCTCTCCAGGG
>JAJYJL010000958.1 GCA_021789565.1 Acidobacteriota bacterium | reverse complement strand
GCGAGTAAGGTTGCCAAGTTGCTCCTGCAGGTAACGGGCGTTGTCCTCGCCGTAGCGCGCCACCATTTCCTCATAACTCTGCAAGAAGCCCAGCGCTTTGCCCAGTGCAAGCTGGCTTAATTCACCGTCGGTGCCGCCGCGCTCAACCCAGCCCGTCGTCGTAAAGTAGACGCCGGGATGATCCTGAAAATATTCCATGTAACGGGACGCGCTACCCATGAAAAGGGTGATGCAATCGTGCGCGCGCGGGACCACCAATTTTTTGTCGCGCGAGGACAGTCCCACAATGCCGTTGTTGCAAAGGCCGTAACCGAGGAGGATGGCGTCGTAAGGACTGTTGTCAATCCGGCCGATGACCTCCTGCAGGCGCTTGTGCATCTCCACCGTGCCAACATCGTGCAAACCCTTGGGCAGGAACTCGACATCAATCGTGTGAGGTGACCGCGAAATGAGCGCGCACATTTCGCGGAAAAAGATTTCGCAACTGATCAGTCGCAAACGCATTAGTCTATTCCGGGACTTTGGTGCAGGTCACGGACGTTTCACGAGTTCACGGATGAACTCCGGCGTCGTGCCGCAGCACCCACCAATAAAATTCGCGCCGGCTTCCACCAGTGTCTGTGCGTGGCCGGCGAAGGACTGCGGGGTCTCGCTGTAATGGAGTTTCCCGTCTGAGACCTCCGGCAAACCCGCGTTCGGCTTGATCCAGATCGGCAGATCTGTCATGGTCCGCAGACGTTTACAGATCAAGACATAACCTTCCGCACCCTGGCCGCAGTTGGCTCCCACTACGTCGGCGCCTGCGGCAGTCAATACACTGGCAGCTTCTTCCGGCGTTGTCCCCATCATGGTGCGGTCATGGTCGCGACCGGAATCAAAAGTCATGCAGGCGACTACGGGAAGGCCCGTCGCACCTGCCGCCTCGACCGCGAGCCTCGCTTCGGCGAGCTCGCTCATCGTCTCGACCACAATTGCGTCAGCTCCCGTGTCAGCCAACGCTCGAACCTGCTCTTCGAACGCTCGGGCAACTTCCTGCTCGCTCACTTCTTCCGCAAACAGCAGTTTGCCGCAAGGCCCCATCGAGGCGAACACACGGGCACGGCCGCCTGCAGCCCGACGCGAAATTTCAACTCCCGCACGGTTAATCTCCTGCACTTTCCCGGCAAGTTCGTGGCGGGCAAGCATAATGCGGTTGGCTCCGAATGTGTTTGTCAGAATGATCCGGCTTCCGGCTTTGACGTAAGCACGGGCAACTTCCTCCACGCGGTCCGGATGCGACAAGTTCCAATTGTCGGGACAGTCTCCCGCCTGGAGGCCGCGCGATTGCATTTCGGTTCCCCAGGCTCCGTCCGTCAAAACCGGAGCGTCCGACAGCAGTTCGTTGATCAGCTTCTTCATTGCCATCCTCTAACCAGTGCGCTTAGCAGCGCGCGGTCCGCAATTCGAAACCCCCGCGTACCGGGGAAAGAAAGCTTCGTTCACCCTACCGCGACCCTGCACTCCCAAGGCAGCGGTTGCTTTTTTTGGCTTCCCGCATCCCAGTCTAGCGGGTCTCAATGCCTGCAGTTTATCTCGCATTTTCAAGCTGGGGGAGAGAGCCAGTCGCCCAGGACACGCGACACCTGGTCCACAGTAACGGGTTGGGTTTGATCCTGGAACGGGTTGTGGCTGGGACCGACAGCATAGGCCACCCTGACACTTTCGGCAATGCATAAGGTCAGGGCATTCTCGTACTCGGAGTAACGAGTTGAGGAGAGCCACAGATAATAGGAAAGGATCGATGCATCGATCGCGCTGCCGGGATAGTCTTTCTCTGATGGCAAAGGGCTTGCAATATTCTGGTTGACAAAAACGGCAACGCTGGTGAAGGGTTTCGGTTTATCCCGGGTCCCAAAGTACCCAATCAGTACCGAAGGCCTCGCGCGGCGGAGAGCTTCTGACGCGCCCCATTGCACAAACGGATTGCCCGAAACAGGCGCACCGTTTCCACTCATAAAAAGTGCACGGATAAACTCCCGGATGATCGGTCGGTCCTTGATTTCCGGGGGGCAGAACTGCGATACATCTTCCTTCCTGATGTGGCTATAGATTTCGTCGGCCGAAGAGAGGTTATGGTTCATCGTGTTGACTTCGTCCAGGTAGTGCTCACGAAATGCCTTCAGCCTTTCAAAGCTCAAGACAGTAGCGCTTGAAACCACGCTCGGCCTGAGTCCCGCTCCCAACATGAACTCGCTCAGAGCCGTTCCTGCGTCAAAAGCCCACACATCGGCGAAGGGACCCTTCGCCCTTTTTATCAGAGCATCGAGAAGCCCGCCAGAAGCAGGGCCATCCGCCCCCTCTCCCGGTCCGAAAAGTGATTCGATCGATGTCCTTTTGCCGGATGTATCGCCAGGGTCGATCCGGAATGTCTTTCCTGTCTGTGGCCATCTCTTCCATACCTCGTTGGGCTCAAAGGGAAGAAACTCCGGGTAGATCATCAGGATCAACCGCCTGGGGGATCCCTTGGCGCGCTGCTGCCTGACTGGTTCCATACCGCGCTCAATCTGGCCAAAAACTTCCTGTTCCGCGCGACGCCAATCCTGGTAGTAAGGCGAGCGGGCCAGCAGCGACGAATCTTGCAGGGTCTGTCCCTGGACTGAAAAATTCCATCGGCTCACGCCCATCTTCTCTTCGAGTTGAAGGATGGGAGCAAAGAGTTTTGACCGCTCGTCCGGGCTTAACTGATCCAAATAGATCAGGACGTCCAGAACGTACTGTCGCTCATAAGGAAACAGGTTCTCCCAGGCACGGGCCTGCTGGTTGAAATAGGGTTGAAAGGTGGTGGGAAGGTCCCGGACGATTCCTTTCTCGAGCCGTTTCAGGGTAGCGGCTGACTCTATCGCTGCCCGGTTGGCTTGGCTTTCATCCTGCGTGGTCATTGGTGTTGAAGCTCCCACGATCTGGTCTCCACTTTCCCCTGCCAGCCAAGCCCGAGCTTTCTGGCTGGCCTCACGATGAAGCACTAGCCAACAAGTTCGTTGAGCTGAGCGCCCTTGACGTCTGGAGTTTTAAAACCCAGCAACTCCCCTACAGTGGGGCAAACATCAATCTGCCGGATAGGCCGCTTTATGATACGCGGACGCCCCGCAAATGCGCCCAGAACCATCATCCAGGTGGAACGGCATGAAGCATCATAAGCACGGTGGTTGAAAAAACCGTTCGTGGAGCTGCCGTCAGCGTCGCGGCCAAACTCGGGCAGGATGACCAGCGTGGTTTTCCCCGCATATTCAGGGTTTGTTTGCACTTCCTGCCACAATTCAGAGCAGATCTGATCCGTGTTGCGAATGCCTGCCACATGCATCGAATAGGAGCCGAAATGAGCTACCTCAACGTCGGAGAAATTCACCATCATCAGCGAAGGCGCAAACTTCCGCATGATCTCCCGGGCCATAAAAAAGGTAAGAAAATCGCCTGTGGTTTTCTCGCTCCGCAATACGAGATCGGCTACGGCTTTGCGAATGGTGTCGCGCACCTTCGGATCGAGGCGGTCCGCAGCGTCGAAAACGTTCCACCCCAAGCCTTCATAATTCACTCCCTGAAGCATCGCCTCGAATTCAGCCAGGACTTTTGTGCGGTCCCCGAACTCCCGATTCTTGCGATCCCAGATGGCATTCACCACAGCATTAATCATGAGCTGCTTCGGAAGCACCACGTTTG
>JAJYJL010000957.1 GCA_021789565.1 Acidobacteriota bacterium | reverse complement strand
GCTTCCCTGGCCAAGGCAGGCACTCGAGATGACAACGCTATCTGTTTTCCAGGGTGCGCCGGTAGAGGCTTTCGTATTGAGGGATAATCTTGGAGGAACAGAACTGTGTCAGGGCCCGCTTCCGGCCCGCGCTGCCCATTTGCCGCTGGCGTCCGGGGTTGGTCAGAATATCCAGAGCGCGGGCGGCCATGGTGTTCACGTCCCTTGGGGGCACCAGATATCCTTCGACGCCGTCGTCGGTCACTTCAGGAAGCCCGCCCACCTTCGAGCAAACGCACGGGACCGCGCAGGCCATGGCTTCCAGTGCCACCAGCCCGAACGACTCCAGATCGCTTGGCAGCAGCGCCACGTCCGCGCAGCACAGAAGGTCCTGCACCTGGTTCTGCTTGCCCAGAAACAGAACGTCTTCCGTCAGCTTCTTCTCCCGCGCCAGCCACTCGGCGGCGGTGCGGTCGGGGCCGTCGCCGATCATCATCAGCTTGGCCGGAATCTCCTTCCGCACCCGAGCAAAAATCTCAATGACGTCGGTGACGCGCTTGACGGGCCGGAAATTCGAGAGGTGCACCAGAATCTTTTCGCCGTGCGACGCGAAATCCTGGCGATGGGACTCTTTCTCCTGAGGATGAAACACGTCGCAATTGACGAAATTGGGAATCACCTCAATGGGGCGCGAGATGCCAAATTCCCGCAGCGTTGTCTGGCGGAGATATTCCGAGATGGCGGTGGCCGCGTCGCTTTGTTCGATGGCGAAACGTGTAATGGGCAGGTAAGAACGGTCGGACCCCACCAGGGTAATGTCGGTCCCGTGCAGCGTTGTCACCACGGGGATCCCGCGCTCTCCCATCATGGAACGCGCCAGGTACGCACTGACGGAATGGGGGATAGCGTAATGGACGTGCAGGATGTCCAGTGATTCATTGACCACCACGTTGTACATCTGCGAGGCCAGGGCCAGCGTGTACGGGGGATGGTCAAACAGCGGGTAGTTCATCACTTCCACTTCATGGAAGTGGATGTGCTCGGAGAGTTCAATCACGCGTACCGGCAGGGCGTAACTGATAAAGTGGACGTCGTGCCCGCGCGCGGCCAGTTCCAGGCCGAGTTCCGTGGCGACAACGCCGCTTCCACCGTAGGTTGGGTAACAGGTGATTCCGATTTTCATGGAATGCAGCAGGAGGCCGGCAGAACCGGATTCCTAAGAGGAAGGCGCCGGCTTGCCTTTTGCCTGTTTCTTGCCGGAACTCAAAATAACAATATTCTTGATCGTGCGCTCTCCGGACTTCTGGTTAAAGTAGATCAGCACGGTCGTTCCCGGAGTTACCTCTGCCAGGCTCAGCTTGTCTCCGTTGATGCCTTCAACGCGCACATTCTTCTTGAAAGGAAAAATCTCTCTTTCCCGGCCACGGAGGGAGTTAACGTTCAATACCCGGTCCTTCACGTTCACCGACTGCACCTTTCCGCTGAATGCCTGCTGCTGAAAGCCGGAACTCAGCTTGCCGACCAGCGGGACCTTGCTCTTATGTTGCTGGGCGTGAAGCGGCGCCGCCTGGCAAAAAACAAACACGCCGACAGCCGCCAGAGCCGTCAGCCCGCGGAACAGGGAACGGCCGGATTTTGCGGGCAAGCCCGCGCAGCGATTTAAAGGCTGGCACAGCAGTTTCCCGGTGCCAGACGGATTTGGGCGATCACTCACGGTAATACTCACCCGATCCCTTTCCTCTTCATGCTAGGGAGACTTGAAGTCCGGTGTCAAGCAGTTTCCCGCGCGCCCGGCGGGCCAACGTTTCCGTCCCCGCTCCCGTAATCAGCGAAAGCGCTATGCTTTTGAATGAACGCCAGCTTTTGGGGGATGGCTGGATGTCTTTCTGCGTTCTACAACAGTTGCAACCCCGGAGTCTTGCCCCAGATCGACGCAAATTACTCTACTTCAGCCTTGCCCGCGTAAGAACCATTGCCATTATTGCTGGCGTCTGCCTCCTTAAACATATAACGAATGCAGCTCTTCATAATCAGCAGGTTGGGTTCATTCGCGCGATGTACCTTAATGCACTGCTTATCGTACCACTCAATCACGCCATGGATGGTTTCCCCTTTGTCCAGTACCACCACCATGGGCGTTCGTGACTGCATCTGCTTCAGGTAGTAAAAGTTTTCCGCATTAGTTTGATCAGGTGGAGCTGGTTTTTTTCGCTGCACCCGTCCTGATATCTGCTCTTGAACATCCGAAAGGGAAGGACGAATTAGTTTTCGATTCACTGCTTGATACTCCTTGTGCATATCCTTGCCAGTGCAAGGCCAACAGCGTCTTGCCAGAGAAGGTATTGCGTAAAGTCCTTTACTAGTAGATGAGAATTTGTTCGTTCCGGTTTCTTCACATTTGAAAAATAGCCCAGAAGAAATTTAGGACTTACGTCTGAAACATTTATAGCACAACTGCACCCGCACGACAACTTTAACTGTTGCCTGTCGCGTTTCCTGTTTCCGGTTTAAAGGTAGGCCTTTTCAGGCCGGATGGACCCACCCCGGCACGGCCCGCAATTTCACTACACCCGGGGCTGCGGACCAAGCATGTTTGCGGCTACTGAGTCGAATGTGAGCTGCTGGTTGACGTTGCGATTCTGGAGGCTGTGTGAGCGTTCAATTCCCTCTTCAAGTTTCTCGATCCCCTTCATTCCCAGGGCCTGCGCCCATCTTTTCAACTGCGGCGTCAGGTCGACGTTTGTTACCGCTGTGCCTTCTTCACCCAGCAGAACGTGCATCATGTCGCGCAACAGGGTTGACCCCACCTGGAGTGACTCCTCGATGCAGTTGCGGTCCTCGGCTAGAAGCTTGGTAGCGTCAAACAGAGTTTTCCATTGCTGCGGCCCTGGCGGCGGACCGGCCGGCCGCGCGACCATGTCCAGCAGGGTCAGCCACGGTTTCCGCTGGTTCACATATTCTTTCAGGTCAAGATTCTTGGCCCGCGCAATGCTTCCGTTCGCCACCCGGAGTGCCAGGGCAAGGTCGCCTTTCCCCAACCCCCTTTCTTCCGCCAGCACGCGCCGGATGGTCGCTTCCTCCACCGGAGCGAATTGCAGCATCAGGCAGCGTGACCGGATGGTGGGCCGCAGTTCATAGGCGTTGGGGCAGATCAGGATGATAGTGGTGGTTTCCGGCGGCTCTTCCAGCACCTTCAGCAGCAGGTCTGATGCCTGCCAGTGGATCGCCTGGGCCTGGTCCACGATCAATACCCGCTGGGGCAATGTAAACGGGCGGCTGTAGGCCGTTGCGCGAAGCTGGCGGATCTGTTCGATCAGGATGTAGCGGGTCAGTGGTTCAATCAGTTGCACGTCAAGGTAGACCAGGCCTTCCACGCGCTTTTGGGCGTCCTTCAGTTCGCGCCGCCGCGCCAGGTCCTCAGCGCCCGTGGCCACAAACTCGTCTGCCTTGAGGCAGCGGCTGCATTCGCCACAAAAATCATCGTCCCCGGGGCCGCGACGCTCGCAATTCAAGGCCTTGGCCAGCATCAGTGCCAGCGTCTTCTTTCCTGTTCCCTCCGGGCCCGTAAAGAGCATCGATCCCGGCACGCGCGCCCGGCCCAGCATGTCACGCACCGCCTGGACCGCCTTGGCGTTGCCCAAAAAAGAATCAAATCCCATGGTTTCTGTCCCGTGCCGGAGTTTGCCTTTCAGAGCGCCGGCCTTTTGGCCTTCCTGGTGGCG
>JAJYJL010000026.1 GCA_021789565.1 Acidobacteriota bacterium | reverse complement strand
TACAACAATGACGGTCTCCCGGACATTTTCGTCACCGATCTTTCCAATGAAACTTTTCCGCTGTTCCGCAACATGGGAAAGGGCATGTTCGAAGACGCCACATACAGCAGCGGACTGAGCGTGCTGTCTGCGGCGCGAAGCGGCTGGAGCCTGGGAGTTTTCGATTTCAACAATGATGGACTCAAAGACCTGTTTACAGCAAACTCGCACGTGGATAACAATGTGGCGCTTTTTCAAGCCATCACCTATAAGCAGCCGAACAGTATTTTTGCCAACCTCGGCAACGGCACATTCCGCGATCTTTCGCGTGATGCTGGAAAAGATTTCCAGGTCCCTTTGGCGCATCGGGGAGCCGCATTCGCGGACCTGAACAGGGATGGGAAAATCGACGTTGTAACCTCGTCGCTGCAAGGACCCGCGGAAGTGTGGGAAAACATCAGCCCGGCGGCCAACAACTGGCTAATTCTGAACCTGGTGGGCCACAAGAGCAATCGAGACGGGATCGGCGCCCGCGTCCGGATCGGGAAACAGCACAATCACATGACGACTGCGGTGGGCTATGCTTCATCCAGCCATTTCGGAGTACACTTTGGGCTGGGCAAGACTGCGGTGGTTGATGAGGTTGAAATCCGCTGGCCCAGCGGAATTGTGCAGCGGCTGAAAGGCGTGAAGGCCAACCAGTTTCTCCAGGTGGATGAGCCCTCCGGCTAGTGTAGACACAACCGGCGCCCACAAGTCAACTGGACACTAGCCGGGCCCGGGAGCCGTGATCTGGATTTCTTTCTGCAAGGTCTGCTGCTCAGCCTGCTGTTCGTTGTGAATCTTCTGGTACTGTTCCAGCATGGTGCGGGCCAGTTGAGCCTGGCCATTGGACTGGTACGCGCGGGCAAGCTGGTAGTGGATGCTGCCGTCCTTGTCAATTGGCAGTGCCGCTTTGAGGTGGGGTATGGCCTGCTTTGAGTCGCCCATGGCCAGGTATGCCTGCGCCAGCGAACTGTGAGCGGCGAGGGAACTGGGATCCAACTGCAGTGAAATTTGCAGGTAGTGGGCAGCCTCGCTGGCTTGCTTCAGACTCAGCAGAGCGAACCCCAAAAGATAGTTGAGTTCTGCGGATTTCGGCCTCTGTTGAAGCATTCCCTCCAGCAGCTTGCGGGCTTCAGTGAAATTCTGAACCTGAAACAGCGCCGTGACCAGTTGCTTCCCCACGTCCACGTTCTTCCCGGAAAGATCGTATGCTTTCTGCCATTCCTCGACGGCCCCGGGAAACTGGCGTTCATTCGTTCGGATTCTCGCAAGCAATTCATGGAACTGCACTGACGGAGGAAGCTGACCCAGATGAGCAAGGGCCTCAATCGCCAGCCTCCGATAGGCCCTAGTCTTCCAGTAATAAACTTCCGGGGTTTTCCCTGCCAGGTTCGCCAATTCCTGATAGCGGCCGGCACGAAAAGCGCAGACGTGTTTCTCAACCGCGCAGTTCGGTTTGCCCAATTGCTCTTCTCGCCGTCGCTCAGTTTTCGCCCAGTCAGCATGCCCTGTCTTTTCGTAGACTGCCGCCAGGGCGGCATGGACGCCACGCAATTTAGGGTTCTTGGCGAGTGCCTTCCGGTAAAGATAGAACGCGCTGCTTAACTGCATGGCCTTGGCCCGGTTATCCGCCACCAAAGTCAGCCAGTAGCTCGACCCGGGTGCGGTATTTTGCAGCTCATCAAAGTTTTCCTGCGAGAGTTCCTGATAGCAAAGCCCGAGTCGGTACCACACTTCCGGGCTATTGGGTTTAAGCTGCGATAATTTTTCAAACTCAGTCGCCGCTTTGCGAAATTGTTTGGTGGCGAACAGCGCTTCCGCCAGGTTTCCCCTCACACCCGCATCCGAAGGCTCCGAACGCACGGTAACCTCTAGATGCGGAACAGCCTTAGCAGGCTCCCCCAGGCTCAAATAGGCATAACCCAAATAAAGCTGGGCGGGCACGTTGTGGGGATCAAGCTTCAGCGCCTTCGTGAACTCCGTCACGGCCTCTTTTTCATGGCCGGCCATGTGGCAGGCTACGCCGAGATTTGTAATCAGACCTGCGTTGCCGGGCACCGCCTTGACTAGTGCGCGATAGATCGGGATGGCTTCCTCATATCTGCCGGATGCCATCAAATCCCTGGCATGGTTCGATTGTTCAATCAGCTTCGACGATTGCGCGAACAGGAGGGGTGTAAACACCGCGAGCAAGGTAGCCAGTGAAAGTAAGCGCCGAATGTTTCCTACCATGTTCTAAATTTTACCAGCCGCGGACAGGTGAGGCTATAGGCGGCTTCTCGCTGCCCGGCGCTTGCGGGAATGTGATAGCAGCAGGCAGCAATAAAAAAACGGGTGGAGACCTCTCAGTCCCCACCCGCTTTCGTCAGTGAATCAGGTTAGGCCGTGGCATGTCGCAGGGAAGCCACCTCGATGGCCCCCTGCGACATGCATCCGGGAATTGACATTAAAACTGGAGTTCAGCTCCTAGCTGAATGATCCTCTGTCCGAACCCTCCGGTAATCTGCCCAAAGCTACCGCCGCAGACACTTTGCCCGCTGGTGGAAGTAACGATTGAACAGCCCATGTTGGGATTGTTGAAGTGAGGTGTATTGCTGAAGTTCAGCATCTCTCCCATAGCCTTCAACTTAAATCGTTCGGTAAGTTTGAAGGTTCGGAAGAGACTGAGATCCAGTTGCATCAGCCCAGGCCCGCGCAGCCACGATAGCCCCCGTCCCCCGTTGCCGATTGAGACGCTTTCATCCGGGGTAAAGGCTGTCGTGTTAAACCACTGCTGGCCAGGTCCGGTCCCCTTGATCATGTTGAGTGTACCTGTGAAGTTCGGAACCTGGCCCGTGCCCGGAGTGTTCAGGAAGCTGGAGTCCTGGCTGGGGAAGAGCGGCGATCCCGAAAGCCCGGTAACGATTCCGTTCAGTTGCCACCCGCCAAGAATTGCACTGGAGGCCCCTGTGGTTGCGAAATGCTGGCCGGCGCCAAAAGGCAGCGTGTAGATGAACGCCATCTTCAGCACGTGGGTGTGATCAAAACTCAGCGTGTGCCGATTCAACGCCTGGCAACCTTGAGGCATCAGAGAGTTTGCCGTGCAGTTAAAGTTCAGGCCGTTTTCCCACCCTTCATCGTCCATGTATCCGATAACCTTCGAGTAGGTGTAAGCCCCCTGAAGGAAAAGACCATTGGTGACGTGACGGTTCAGCGATACCTGCAAGGAGTTGTAGTGGGAATCCAAGTAGCCCTGGAACAGGTAGGTTCCACCGGTACGGCCGAAAGCTGAGAACAGCGGCTGTCCAGCGCTGCCTGTACCCAAAGCGGCAGCGTTGGCATTGACACCGTTGAATTCGTGGACGAGGTGGTTGCCCACGTAGCCGACGTTCAACAGGGTGTTAAAGGGAAGCTTCCGCTCAACCGTGAAGTTCCAGAACTCCACGTAGCCGCGCGTGAACCGGCCCGGTGCCAGCGTTCCGATAGTGACGTTACGCGGAGGAGTGAGGATGCCCGATGAGAAGCCCGTAGGAGTCTGGATGACGGGAACACCCTCGAACAGGCCCCCTGAAGTTGCAGGCGACCCAACAATGTTGTTTGCCGAGTTTGCCGTAGCGTTGAAGGTCGCGTACGGGAGGTACTGCGTGATGGCGCTGCTGACTCCGGATAGCGCAACAAAGTTGTCCGCGCCGATCGTGTAAGGCCAGAATCCGCGCAGAGGCCGCTCCAGTGGTAGCGTGTCGTAAGTCATCCCGAACGCGCTCCGGATCACTGTTTTGTCATTGAACTGGTAGGCCAGCCCGAGGCGTGGAGCAAACAGCTTCTTGCTGCTGGTCACTCCGACCGGTGTATTGCCCAGATGCGTGTCATGGTTGCCCAGGCCGCCCAGGTAAAGCTGGTTGGTGGTGGCGTCATACACTTCGAACTTGCTGGCGCCATCCCGGGTGATCAGCGGGTAGTACTCCCAGCGGAGGCCGGCGTCTATGGTCAGTTTGGGCGTGATGCGGAAAGTATCTCCAATATAGAGAGCTTCATCCCAGTCCTTGTTGGTAGCCTTAATGAACTGTTGCCCGTTTTCAACCTCGCTCGCCAGGCCCAGGTCAAACTGCGCAGCGCTATTCCAAGGTCCAGGGTTAAAGGCGATCGCGTGCCCAGAGGCATCATAAACCGTCGCCGCGCTGCCGTTGCCATTCAGATCAAGAAAATTATTGTGTTGAGATGTGGCAACGTAGCCACGCGGGCAGCAGACGATTTCCGGCTGCCAGTGGTTCATGTGGCTGTGAGCGGCGTCAAAGCCAAACACAATCGAGTGCTTGCCCTTGATCCAGGTCGCGTTTTCGTCAAGGGTCAACTGCCAGTCATTTCGCCACACAGGCTCCCACGATTGATCGGTACCCAGAGTGGTGAAACCGCCGATCCCGATCCCCGGCATTCCGCTGTATCGCGGGTCATTCGTCGGAGTGTTACTGCCGACCAGGCCTAGAACTGACGTGCCGTAGTCCTTGCCGAAGTCTGGCAACTGGTTGTGCTCGCCCATGCGGGTGAAGCCGACGTGGCCGGTCAGCACCAGGTTGGACTTCGCGGTCCACGTGTGGCCGATGGTCACGGTCTGAGCAGTGTCATTGGTGAGCCCGGTACCGCCGCCCTGCCCGGCAATGCCGTAGTCACTGGCGTCGTTCAGCATGGCCTTCTGGAGGGTGTACTTGCCCCAAAGGGTCTGGCGGTCGCTGATGTTGTAGTCCACCTTGCCTGTGTAAATGTTCCGGTTCCAGTCCGAATTTCGCAGGCGGGTGTCGTTATAAGCAGTATTCACGGTGAGCGGCTGCCCAAACGTGGAATTCGGAGTATAAGGCGCCATCAGTGACCAGAAGTTGGTAGCACCCTGGTACATCCTGTTGCTCGGGATGATGTTGCCCTGGAAAGCACAGCGGCCAGCACCAGTATTCGGATTGCCGGTGGTCGGGTCAAAGATCATGTTCTCCTGCAACTGAACCATCGGCCCGGCACCGGGTCCACTGGCATTGCTGGAGCAAACCATGATAGGGCTGCCGCCGGAGTTATAGAGCGGCGCGCCAAGATACGATGAAAAATCGCCGCTCCGCATGTCTGTGGGAGGGATCAGGTTCTGGTCCGCGGCGCTCTGGCGCTGGTAGAATCCATCCCAATTGCCGAAGAAGAACACCTTGTTCTTCACGATAGGCCCGCCGATTGCGACGCCGTCATTGTTCTGGACGTTATGCGGCTTCTTGCCGCTGGCCGTGTGGACAAAAGTATTCTGCGCATCAAGCGACGCGTCGGTGTGATAGCCGTAAAGCTGGCCATGGAACTGGTTGGTTCCGGACTTCGTGATGACGTCCGTGGCAGCACCAGCCGTCAGTCCTTTTTGAACGTTATAGTTGGCAGTTTGCACATTGACTTCCTCGACCGTCGCTGACGGAGGCACGATCACCATGTGGTCGGGCAGCCAGAGAAACACGTCCGTGGCGCCGTCAACACGTGAAGTGTTGATGTGCTGCGGCAGGCCGTCGGAGTTGATGGCGAAGGAGCGGTCAGGGGCATCGGCAATCGAGTTGGGGTAGCTGCCTGTGATGGCCGACGTAGAAACAACACCCGGAGACAGCAACTCAACGCTCTGGAAGTTGTGGTAAATGTTCAGCGGCAGGTTCTGTACCGCATAGTTGCTGATGGTCGTGTGAACGTTGGCCTGCTCGGTTTGAAGGGTAGCAGCAGCGCCGGAAACCGTTACTTCCTGGGTGGTTGAGCCGACGGACAACTGCACATTTTGCTGGTTGATCGAACCCACGGTAACCCTGATCCCAGTCTGCTTGACCGGCTTGAAACCTTGCGCCGTTGCACTGAGGGTGTAGGTCCCTGCAGGAAGGTCAGTGAAGCGATAATCACCGGCCGAGCCGGAAGTGGTGTTCCGGGTAAAGCCGGTGTTGTCATTAACAATCGTGATTGCCGCTCCAGGCACAACCGCGCCTGACTGGTCTGTAATCGTCCCAGCGACGGAACCATAAAGAACTTGGGCATTCAGTCGCTGAGCGGAACAGAGCCCGAGAACAGCAACTACGATGAGCCATATAGCGAATCGAGATATACCCCGAAATCGCATGTAGAGCACCTCCAGTATAATTTGTGTATTTGGTGAAGGACCCTAAGAATGACGCAAGGAATGGACGCAAGCTTAAATCAGCCTTGGCCACACCACAAGACTTAAGTGATGCAAAGGACCGACCCTGCAATTACCCGACGAAAAGATATCCTAACCCTTTCTTGCGAATAAAGTCAATATTTTTTCGAATGCGGAATAAGAACATAAATTATCCTAACCGACCAGTAAATAGGTGGCGCCCTGCACTGAATCTATTATATTCCATGTGTAGCTGCACCACCGGGACTTGAAACCATCCACCCAACATGTGTCCAACTTACCATCAATCCCTAAGCTACCCATCAAACTTGCCGGCCCTCTTGCCGGCCCTATAGCGCAATCAAAGCAGCCTTGCCAATATTTGTTCATTGGACTGCAAGGTTACTATAAATTAAAAAAATTAAAGTAAACCTTCTCTGGAAGTCTGGATGCCAGGTCGCCATCCTATCTATCAGAAAATAAGTGGCATGGAAAACATGTAAGGATCGAGAGGCGGTTATAATTCGCAGCTCGTTGGGGTCAAGGTTAAAGCACTGGACTGATTTACTTTGACCCGCTACGTTCTCAACACAGCACCCGCGATCCGCAACTTGAAGAGTGAATGCGGGTGAGCGCTATGGGAATTACGTCTGTACCAGGAGCCGGTCAATTCGGTTGCTGACGTCGCGCAGGTAAGCCTCCCCGCCGGCCTTTAACTCGCAGATCGCCGACCCTGAGTAACCAATATCAATTAGCGCCTGGCGAACGGCCGGCCACATCACATCGCCATCTCCGAGGTTTACCCACTCATACCGGCCTTCGTTCCTGTCATTTTTGAAATCCTTCAAGTGCAGCTTCGCGATGCGCTTCCCCAGCGTGTGAATCCAGTCCTGGGGATATCCATAGAAAACGACATTGCCCACATCAAACCAGGCCTTGACCCACGGGCTGTGAAACTCATCGATATAACGATTCATCGAGACCGGATCGAGCAGGAACTTGTTCCAGACCTCCTCGATGGCGATCACCACTTTCAATTCCTCCGCCAGCGGCAGCAGCCTTCGGATCTGCTTCTGCGAGCGCGTCCAGGCCTCACGATAGCTGGTTTCAGGATTCACGACCGCCGGAACCAGCAGCACGGCATCTGATCCCCACAGCTTTGCGTTGTGCAACGAGGTCCGCATCCCTTCCATACTCTTCGCCACAACGGAGGGATCGGAAGACGAAAGCGGATACTGCCAGTGCGCCATGTTCATTACCGAATCAATTCGAATCCCCGCCGCATCAGCAGCCTTCTTCAATTCTTCCGCCTCTTTCTGGTCCGGAGTGGTCGGCGCCTGAACAACTTTGAAGCCCGTATCCCGCGCCAGCTTGAAACGGTCCGCCACGCCCATTTCTTTGGGCAGCATGCTGTAAACCAATCCTTTATCGATCGACAGCTTGCCACCGGCTGGCGCAGGTTTTGCACCCAGCGAAGCCGGCAGCACACCGAGCGCTGCCGTCCCCGCCACCGTAAGTTTCAGAAAGTCTCGCCTTGAAGTTTCATTACTCATGGGTTCTTCCTTTCCGGGCTTCTCAGGCGAACTGACTGAGGTCGATGTCATCATGCCATTGCTCGCCTGAGGTCGCCATGGCCTCATAGCTGACCTCTTCGCCGGTATACGCAGAGTGGCGCGCCATCATGCAGCTCAGCGCCGATTCCACCCCCTGCTCAGCCTGGTTATGAAACTGGTTGTTCAGGATGCTGTCCACAAAGGACATTTTCTTCAGGGGATCCGCCTCGTCAAGATTACCGTGGAAAACACCCGCGGCGGAGAATTCTCCTCCACCGGCCTGCGACGAGCTCTGGCCATATTTCCAGGCGTTCTCACCGTAGATGGCCACTGGGCCGTTATAGTGCGCCTCTGAAACGCCCTTGGTGCCGAAGAACTTCCATCCCACATCCCACCAGCCCTTGTTGAACTGCGTGGAACCGAACGTCATGCTCACGCCGTTGGGATACTCGAACACCACGCTGTAGTTCGTATAAGCATCACCATGGTCCGGCCTGTGAAGATTGCTTCCAGAAGCCGAGGCTTTGATCGGGTGCCCCTGCAAAAACCAGTTGCAGCAGTCGACCACATGAATATTCTGTTCCACGATGATGTCGCCCGACAGGATGCGGTAGTGGACCCAGTTGCGTAGCCGGTGTTCGTCCACCGAAGCGCCCGGCCAGTTGGGCCGCTCGATATACGACGAGAAATAGTGGCCGTCCCCGGAAACTATGTCCCCAAGCGCCCCGGCATGAATCCTCTTGACCTGCTCCACGTAAGGTGGGGCGTTGCGAAGCTGGAACCCGACTTCAAGGCTCAACCGGCCCTCCGCCCGCCGGCCGGAATCGAGGACGGAAACGCAACCAGCGGGGTCCACCGCCACGGGCTTCTCGCAGTAAACATGCTTGCCGGCTGTCACCACTTCCGCCAGATGCTCCGGGTGGAAATAAGGCGGCGTGGTAATCACAATCACGTCCACATCTTTCGAATGAGCGATCTCCTTGTAGGCGTCCGGGCCGCGGAACATGAGCGACCGCTCAATCGCTGCATAGCCCTTCTTCTGCTGGTACTGGTCAAAGTGCGACTTTGCCTTGTCCAATTGGTCCTGAAAGATATCCCCCAGTGCCACCAGGCGCGCCTTGCCCGTATCGATCAGGTACTGGGCGTCTGCTGTACCCCGCCCTCCGCACCCCAGCAGCCCAACCCGCAGCGCGGAGTTGGCCGCCGTCCCGCGCACCAGTTGCGGAGCCATGATCATGAAGCCCGCCGCGGCCGCAGCCGTGCCCATAAATTCTCTTCGTCTCACTTTTCTGCCGTGATCTTCGCTCACGTTTTCCTCCTCAAAAAATTTCATGCCGCACTCAAGTTGCAGCCCGGCCCTTAAGACTCGATCAGCTTCTTCAGATAATCTCTCTCCCGCTTCACGTCTTCCAACTGTTGGGGCCCGGAAATCTCGCGCTCAATCGTGATCGGTCCCTGATAGTTCAGTTCCTTCAGCTTGGCGATGATCTTTGGGAAATCCACTTTTCCGTGCGGAATGGCCACTTCCTTGCCCAATTCGCGAGTGCCCGTCGGATACAAACCGTCCTTGGCATGCGTGTTCTTCACGTATGGACCCAGAACGTCCAGCGCATCCAGAGGATTCGCCTTGTCATATAGAATCAGGTTGGCCGTGTCGAGGTTCGCGCCCTGATTGCTAAGGGGGCCATCCAGGCCAATGTCCTTCATTGCACGCAGCAAGGTAGTCGGACTTTCTGTACCCGTTTCGTAGAGAAAATCCTGTCCATTCCCTTTGCAGTGGCTGACGATATCCCTCAGTGCTTCGATTGATTCCCAATACAGCTCCGTATTGGGGTCTTCTGGAATAAACCCCGCATGGATGCGGATGGCGGGCACATTCAGCTTCTTGACCTGGTCCGAATACTTCTTTAGTTTTACGAGTCTCTGCCCCCGGTAGGTACGAGGAATCAGGCCCAGGGTCAAAGGTCCGTCATAAAAATTGTAGATATATGGACCCGGCCCATCGGTTCCCATGGCCGTCACGGCGACGTTGTACTTGCTCAGGGCATTGCCCAGCCGGTCGAGCATCTCATCGCTCAGCAGGTCCGAATCAATCTGGCAGGTATGCATTTCCAGGCTGTGGACCTTGGCCATGGCAGCCTCTGGATCATTACCAATGCCGGTAATAATCCCCAGCGCGAACGGCTCATATCTGCGCGGCGCAGCGGGAACGGGCGCTGGCGCGGCCGTAAGCGCACGGGCTGGCAAAGACCCCGACGCACCCAAAACCTTCCCTGCGCTTCCCAATCCGGCCGCGGCAATGGCGGCTCCTGTTGATACCTTCAGAAAATCCCTTCGATTCTTCTTCATCATTCTGTCCTCTGTCTTTGAAGTAGGCGCCCGCTGGCGTGGCGTCATCGTGCTGTCAACTAGGGAAGTGCCCGGATCTCGATATCTTTGAAACGAATTCTGAACCCGTGCTCGCCCGTGTGAATCTGCAATGCAATATGCCCGTCGGTGTACTTCGCCGGCGTATACGTGTAGTCAACAATCTGGACGCCATTCAGGTGCGTCACGATGTGGTTGCCTTCCACGCGGACTTCCATACTGTTCCACTGGCCCACCGGCTTGATCGCCTTTTCACCCTCTGCCGTGGGCAGGGCCACCCAACCCCGGCCACCGCTCTCATAAATGCCTCCAGTGTGCCGGGCAGGGTCGATCTCCGCCTGCAAACCCACAATGTCCGGACCCCATTTGGGATTCTCGCCCGTGATCCTGGAGTGGAAGAAAAGACCGCTGTTGCCTTCCAAAGAGCAGTTGAACTTTAGACGGACGTCGAAATTTTTGTAGGTCTTGTCAGTCACCAGATAACCATACTTTCCGCTGGTGCTTTCACCGAAAATGGTTCCGTGGTCAGCAACCCATTTTTCAGCCCCGTAAGCCTTCCATCCATCCAGGTTCTTGCCGTTAAACAGAGGGGTCCATTTTCCTGCGCGCGGGGGCCCGGCATAACTCCTGATACCCCAGAACATTCCCAGCGCAAACAACAATACAAATCCCCAAACCAACACATTTGATCGCTTCATCTTCAACCTCTTGTTGATATTGTGTGCGAATCCAACCTGAGAACCTATCACAACCTTTGTTCTTTGGGGAAGGATTTCTTGCCTTTACTTTCAGCTTTTCTCCATTTGAACACCAGCTCAAAGGCCACCTGCCGGATTCGTCCGATTTCCGGCAAACAAAAAACGGCCTCCCTCAGTCTGGCAGGCGTGGAACTGGAATTTCTCAAAAAAAACGCCGATATAATATAGGTAGGAACAATCCTGCTGTATGCTTGAGCGATGTGGACTGCAAAATTAGAGGTAAGCTTTAATGGTGTTTCCCCAGTCGGAGACTTGGAAACAACCTGAATGCGTGGCAGGCCTGGCCGGATATTTGCTAAGGTACAAACCTGAACAACGCACATTGCCATTAAATGAGCTCTGCCTGCCAACGCTCATGCGGGGGAAAAGAATCGAAGCAACTTTCGCGCACAGCGAATCTACGGAGTATTCTCAGGCAGCCTGGCTGACCTTGGAACCAGCAGATAGATCGAGTCTGTCGGTGCCAAGCGCATAGATCTTCGGGAAGGGTTCGCCCGCGGCGCATGCTGACAAACGTTCGTATTCGCCTTCGGTGGAGCCCGGCACATTACGGTTGCGAGCTAGAGGGTTTCAGAGTTCATTTCAACAATCCACGAGGTCCGCAAACCCGTTTATTCAACGGAAGCGAGTAGGCGGATGGATAAAAGAAGCTCTCCAATTACCGACCTATACGGAACATCACCGGAAGATTATTCTCCACGGCGCAAAAGTCATACATGGCTGTACGTTCTGCTGGCGATAACAGGATTCTTTGTGGTCGGATCGATCCATCCAGTCATGCGGCTGCGCCCAGACCCGCCGCCGTCTGTCGTAGGGGCAAGCCTCAACCCTGGCGGAACTTCCGATGAGTCCCAAATGCGGATGGCGAGAGCCTGCTGGGACTACGCCATCGCATCAGTCCAGGATTTGTATCCCTACGGCGGGACCCTGCCCAGAAACCCGCCGTCCGCGCTCAAAGGCAAATCCGGAAAGGCTTCTGCCATCAGCGTGTTATGCTGGCCGAGATTAAGGAATGCCTGGACCCGGCCGGAGTCATGGGTCCGGACCTACAAGTGGAGTACAGACTGGTTTACCAATCCCGACGGCCCTTTCCAACGGACCCTATTTAACATCTTGAACATGTTCGGAATCAGTCATTAGGGAAAAGAAGATTCCCGATGCAACTCCCCGGCCGGCTCAAAACATAGTCAATGCTGCGGATGACGTCCAGGACGCGCCTCCCAAACAAATCCCGATTGATTTCCCACATCACGTAAGTCATGGCGCATTCAGGACCATCCACCTGCTGGAATTCACCATGCTCGTCGCCAAAGGTGAGGAGGCATGGTGGCGCCAATAGCCCGCGCATCAACCGCCACAACGCAGTGGCGAGCGTCAGTTGTTCGAGCAGGCCGAACTCCATACCATCCGTCACCCGCCCGGTATCGCTGACGTACAGAATCGCCGTCCGGTCCTTGAGGCCCGCGTTGGGCTTATAAACCCAGGTTGAAATGTAAATGCCGGGCTCCGACAGGAACTCCAGTTTTTCAATCTGGCAACCCTTGCGAGGAGTCGTGGTGTCGTGGTGTCATGGCGGGGCGCCAAAGGACCGTTTGAGGGCTGCGAATAGTTTTCCCGATCTCTGCGCCGAGTTCGTTCCGATAGGATGCGAGTTCGGATGAACTAGATCCCCAGGACTGGACCGACAGTGCAGCCATGAAAACGGTCAGACAGATTGCCCGAAAAAAACTCATCCCATTACCCCATTTCAATAATTGCAATGGTGTAGGTCTCCAAGTGCGGGACGGTGAAGCGGACGCGGCCGCCTGCCACCTGGCTCGGAACCGCCTTCTTGCCTTCGCCATCCGGCGTCAGCAGCGTCACCTGCCGTACTCCCTTGCCCTCCGGCAGTTCGACCGCCACCTTCACGTTGCTCACCGTCTTCCCCTGTGGCGCAGCGTAATTCAGCAGGTGCACCAGCCTCCGGTCCTGCCCCACCTGCTCCTGCTGCTCCGCCACCACTGCCAGCGTCTCCGGCGCCTCCACTTCCAGCGTGAACTTCCCTCCTGCCGCCCAGCGAACCTGCTCCACCATTTCTTTCCAGTTCAGCGGCAGCTTCCAGTACTGGCTCGTCATCCGCGCCCCCGCCGGCTTCTCAATGGCCGCCTGCACCGCTGCCACATAGCTCACCCTTCCCTGCCCGATGCGATTCTGGACCGCAGGTATCTCCAGGTCCCGCTCACTGCCCCGACGGCCTGCTTTCGGCGCCGCAACCTTGAACAGGTCCTTCAAACCGAAGTCCGCCCGCCGCAGCCGCCACGGCGTATAGAGCGACGTCTGCTCGGTCGCCACCAGTCCCCCTCCCTGCTCCACATATTTCCGGATCAGTTCCATCTGCTTCTCGCTCAGGCATTCCTGGTCCGCCAGCACCAGCGCCCGATACTTTGCAAGATCTTTCAGGTGCTCGTCAAAGATGATGTTGAATGGCACCTTCGCCTGGATCAGCGCCTGCGTGAACAGCATGAAGCTCACCGCCGGGGCGTCATTGTTGAATCCCATCGACGCATAGGAATAGAGCACCGCCACGTCCGCAATGTTCTCCACGTCCTTGTAGTAGTCAAATTGATTAGTGAAGAAATCCTCGTAGCGCCGCTGGTCGGCAGGAATCTTCTGGTCCATGGTGCCGATGCCGATGTCGCCCATGCACTGGCGCCCAAAGGCCATCGATTCGGCAATCTGCAGCGTTGAGCCGCTGGGGCCGCCCGTGACCACAAACAAGGTGTTGCCCAGAAGGCTGGCATTCTTGAACGACCTGATGCGGCTGACCAGTATCCCCTTGTCATTGACGCCAGCGGGATCGCCTTCCTCACTCCAGACGGCGTCCATGTGTGAGAGCAGCTTCGGATAATAGACACCCTGCTCCCAGATGGTATTTCTGCCGGAAATTTCCGAGTGCGGATTGCTCTCCACCGCCATCTCAGGATTGGCGGTTCGAATAACCTCCTCCATGATGGCGTAATACTTGTCCAGTTGATGGCAACGAAAACCTGCCCACTCCTGGAACAGAGGATCGTCAATGGTGGTCAGGGTGAAGTCAACCTTGGGCGGGGTCATGTACCGTACGTCTGAAAATCCAAAGCGTTTCTTGCGTTCCTGCGGGGTGTACCTGGTATTTAGATATTCCCGGAAATCTTTGATCGCCAGCGGATGTTGGAAAATGTACGGCTCGGCCTGGAGGCTGGTGTTGTCAAAGTGAATCATGTCCACTTTGGCGTCCACCACCGCTGAACGCACCACCCGTTTCATATATTCCACGTAACCGGGGTGCATAAAGTAGACCCGCCTGCGAAACGTCTGGTCGAAATAGATGACGGGTTTGCCCAGATAATCGGGCACCAGCCACTCCGCGGCGTCAGGGCGCTCCGCCAGGAATGTTTCGTAAGCAATGGTGCTGCCAATGTAAACCCCCACCTTGATGCCGTACTTGTGAAGTATCGGCACAAAGTTTTTGGTGATTTCCATGTATTCCTTTTCGGCCTCGACACCAAATCCTTTGTAATAGTAAGTAATCCACAGCGTGATTCCGGCCTCTTTGATCTTGCGGGCGAAATCCTCGGTATGCGATTTCCTGAATTCCTCTTCCTGCCAGACTGTTCCGCCTCCCCGGCGGCGCATGAAGATCGGAATACTGTCATGATTGCCGGCGATGACCAGAGGCGTTTCAGCAAGCCACGCCGGTCCGCGCTTCAGAGGTTTCGATTCTGTTACAGGATTCTGCAATAGGCTCATCTCATCTCACTCCATTTCAATAATTGCCAGAGTATAAGTCTCCAGGTGGAGTAGGGCCAAAGTGGAAATCCTTGACACCCTTCCATTTCTTATTGACCGTGAAATGATACCCGAAGCCTCAGGAAAGGCAAGGGACACCAACTTCAGGACACCAACTTCAGGATCGCATGGCAACTGGAAGTGTTTTCTGATTAACGGCGCAGAAAGGAGGGTTCGGTTTGAGACGCTGCCTGTTACAAAGATGGAGCGGGGGACGGGGATCGAACCCGCGACGTCCAGCTTGGGAAGCTGGCATTCTACCGCTGAATTACCCCCGCTTTTTGATGATTCTTACATTTAACTAATTCCTAAAGACTTATCGTCTGAAATCCCTGTCTATATACTCTATACTGTCTATCCATTCCCCTATGGTCTGACCCGAAAATAGACAGTAAATTAGACAGTATGCCAGCCTGAGAATGTGGCTCCCGTTTCGTCCCGGCCTGAGAATGCTCCGCTCGCATGACGGGAGTATACCACAATGCGTCTGTCGGCGACGAAAGGCGGAGCTACCAGGTAACAAACAAAATCTCACTTGTTACAGAGAAACGGCCTGGATTTTATTTCGACCGAATCGATACCGTAATCGTGCTGCCGAAGTATGTAGTTCAGGCACTGTTGGGTTACAATAACTCCCCCAAAAGAAACGCTTGTTGATCGCCGGGGGAATTTGAGGAGAACGTGCATGACTGTATGTGTAGCGGCTCTCTGTGACAAGGGCTCGGCTATGGTATTGGTTTCCGACAAGATGGTTGGAACTGGCGGGTATATAGAGGGAGAGCCCGAAATTGAAAAGCTGATCGGAATCCACCCGCATTGGACTATGATGATGTCAGGTGATGATATATCCCCGCTATTCGAGCTCGCCGACCTGGCGAGAGCGGAGCTGCCAAGCGATAAGCCAGCACATCTGCATGAGGTTATCGAAGTAATGCAGAGAAACTATGAGGCCATCCGCATGAAGAGAGCTGAGGCCGAGTACCTTAAGCCGATAGGATGGACCGTTGAAAGGTTTACAACGGAAGGAGCCACCCTGTTACGGAACTACGATACGGTGGAATCTAATCTTAGTCAGTATGAGCTATCTGTAGAACTGCTGGTGGCCGGCTTCGATCCCGCTCTTAGCCCACCTGGAAAGATTTTCACAATGTCGTCCCGAAGTAAGGGCATCCCCGTACGCCACGATATCCCAGGTTTTGCGGCAATAGGAAGTGGCGGAGTGGGCGCAGAGTTCATGTTGTATTTCAAAAGCGTAAGTTACTCGCTGCCTGTTAGGGCCGCCGCTTATTACGCCCTGGAAGCGAAATATTTTGGAGAACAGGCTTCGGGCGTTGGGCTGAGGACGGATATGTATGTCCTAATATTTAATGGACATGAAGTCAAACGGAAAAAAATCAGAGAAACAACTCTCGAAAACAAGCTATTTCCCATTTGTGAAAAATTAGCCCCGCGCCACCCCGAAGAAGATGAGGAAAAAAATGTCCTCAATTCGTTGCCGGAACTCAAGGGGCTTCCTTTGATCCCCCTAAAGAGGAAGAGGGCCTCCAAGAAGAAAACAGGAAAAAAGTAGGGGGCAGGAATCACTCTACCTAGCGAAAGCCGTTAGCTAAACCTAACGCCGTGCAACACAGATTTAGCCTGCTACCCAATGCCGCTCGCGCAGCTTGGCGGCTTCACCACGTAGCCATCCTCATTTGCGTGAGCCGGGAGGTTTCGGGCGGAAGCGATGCTCCTCAATCCACGTCTGAATCTCTGTTCGCAGGAAACGGAGATTGGACTGAATGCGCACATACGGTAAGAGGCCCTTCTGGGCATAGCTGTAGATCGTCTTCACGTCAATCTTCAGCAGACCTTCGAGTTCCCTGGCGGTCAGAACCTCTTTCTCGGCTCCGGCCACTTTCTCGCCGCCGGAAGCTGTGGCGTCCAGGCTTTGAACGAATACAAAGAATTCATCAGGCGCGAGAAATCGAACGTGATTCATCTGCGTCTTGCTTAGCTCAGCTTTCACCGCCTTACTCGCTTTGGTGAGCGTCTTTTTCTCCGAAGACACGAGCACCACATACTCGAACCCCGCCGCCAGGCACTTTTGAATGTTTCCGGCTTCGTGCTCCACGCCCGTTGTGACAGAGATCTCACAGGCAATTGCGCGGCCCTCCTTTTCGAGCGCCACATCCACCGAGCCGCGGCCGTCCAAAATCGGCTTTTCAATTGTCGTCCGGTAGCCTTTGCTTTCCGCCCAACGCTTGATGAGATCCTGGAGGTACTTGTGCTGCGGGCCTCCCCGTCCGGGCGAGGACGGAGCAACTTGTGCCAATTGCTCTCCGGCTTCGGCCGGAACCCCCGCCTTTTCCGGTTGATCGGACGCCTTGCTCCGGGGAACGGAGGCCTCCCCCTTGCCTTGCCCACGCCGGACGGTGTCCGGAACCGGAGACGACGATGGTTGCAGCTCAAGGGGCCTGAGGAGAGCTTCAACTTTTTCCCGAGGAGTCGCATACCGCTCGCGGGAAAACGCAATGATCTCTTCGCGACACTTTCTGGCCGTTTCGGAGTCGATGGGCGTGAGCGGCAGGGTCTTGAGGTTGAAGTCATACTCGGCCCGCTCCACCCGGCAGATGGCTTCGCCTACCTCAAGGTTCTGGAGGTCTTTCGCACCGAAGAAGGAGAATCCCTCTTCGAGCTTCCGGGCGTCGAAGTCGCCCAGTCGGAAACAGACGCGGGTATACGGGTTGGCGATCACGGCACTCGCCACATCGTCATTCCGGCTCCGGAGCTGCTGGAGTTCCTGATGAGCCAGGATAAGCCCCAGCCGGTACTTGCGGGCGCCCGAGAGGATCGCAGCCATCGATGGCGTGACGAAGTTATGGAATTCATCAATGTAGAGATAGAAGTCTTTGCGGGCGGCGGCCACCATCTGCTGGCGGCTCATAGCCAGTTGGTGGAACTTGGAGACCAGGAGCGTGCCCAGAAGGTAGGCGTTCTCTTCCCCAATCGCGCCCTGAGCGAGCTTGGCGAGGAAGATTTTCCCCTCATTCATGATCGTCCCGATTTCGAGCCGATTTTCCTTCTGCGACACCATGTAGCGGATGAGCTTGGGCCGCAGGAAGGTATCGAGCCGGGTCAGGATCGGACCCTGAGGTTTGCCGACGAGGAACGGGAAACTCTTCTCCCAGTAATACACGACCTCGGGGTCGCGGACGGTCTTGAGGAACCGTCGCCGGAAATCCGCTTCGATGAGAAAGCGGCGAAGATCGACCAGGGTCCCGCCTTCTTCGCTTTCGAGGAAGGCTAGCACACCGTTGCCCAAGACCGAGGTCATCTGGTCCCCCCAGCTCGTCGAAAGCCTGCGGAAAACGGCTACGAGGTCGGAACCCAGGAGGTTCTTCTCGATTTCCGAATGGGCTTTAAGGACGTTGAAGCCCACGGGATAGGCTTCGTCGGATGGATCGAGCAAGACCACATCTTGGAATCGCTTCTCCGGAATGCGGGCCAAGATTTCGTCAACCAGATCGCCGTGGGGATCAAGCACGGCCACGCCTTCGCCATGCTCGATGTCCTGGAGGATGAGATTGAGCAGCAAGGTCGACTTGCCCGTTCCCGAGGCACCGATGATATAACAGTGGCGGCTTCGTTCGTCGGGGCTCAAGCTGACCGGCACGGTTCGGTCCGCGTGAGTGTTCTCACCAAGGACGTAGCGGTGGCCGAGAACGATGGCCGGAGCCGCCCTAGTCTTCCGCTCTTCGCGCTTGAGCTTGGGTACCCGCACCGATGCTGAAGGCAGATGCACCAGCGATACGAGTTCGTCGGCATTCAGGAGCATCCCGGACCGCCTGCTGCGCCGCGCGAGCAAAACGAGCGCGTGGTGCCGGCCATCATACCCTTCGTTC
>JAJYJL010000956.1 GCA_021789565.1 Acidobacteriota bacterium | reverse complement strand
CCTATGTTCGCGGCTGGTTGACCAGTATGCCAGCGCCGGATATCCCGTCAAGTACCTTCACAGAGAAAACCGTCTGGGTTTCAAGGCGGGCGCACTGGCCGAAGGCCTGAAGAAATCCATCGGCGAGATGATTGCCGTTTTTGACGCCGACTTTGTTCCTCCGCCACTTATCCTGCAAGAGATGGTCCATTATTTTACAGATCCGAAAGTGGGAATGGTGCAGGGCCGCTGGACCTGGATCAACCGGGATTACTCCGCCCTTACTGAAGTTGAGGCCATTATGCTCGATGGCCACTTCGTTGTCGAGCATGGCGGCAGAAGCTCGTCGGGGCGTTTTTTCAACTTTAACGGCACGGCCGGCATGTGGCGCCGGTCCGCAATTGAAGATGCAGGCGGGTGGGAACACGACACGCTGACTGAAGATACTGACCTGAGCTACCGCGCCCAATTGAAGGGATGGAAGTTCATTTACGATCCGGACATCGTTTGTCCTTCCGAACTGCCGGTGGAAATGAATAGCTTCAAGACCCAGCAGGCGCGATGGGCCAAAGGGCTGATTCAGGTTGGCAAGAAAATCCTCCCTATCGTATGGCAGAGCGACCAACCCTTGTACATCAAGTTGGAAGCTACGTTTCACCTGACCGCGAATATCGCGTACCCGCTGATGATTCTGTTTTCGCTGATCCTTTTGCCGGCCATGATTGTTCGTTTTTATCAGGGCTGGTTTCAGATGATGTATCTGGACCTTCCGCTATTCATCCTTTCGACGTGTACGGTATCCGGCTTCTACATCGTTTCCCAGAAGGCGCTGTATCCCAAGGAGTGGGTGCGCCGCCTTCTGTACCTGCCCTTCCTGATGGCCACAGGTATTGGGTTGGCTGTTACCAACGGCAAGGCGGTCATCGAAGCGCTTATGGGCGTCGAGTCAACCTTCGTCCGCACTCCGAAATACCGTGTGGAGCGGAACCAGGAGGGATGGGAACGCAAGAAATACGTGCGCCGTCGCACTGGCTGGATCCCTGTGGTAGAACTCCTGCTCGCAGGTTACTTTTTTTACTCCGCGGCCTATTCTCTTTCAGTTCAGAACTATCTCACCACGCCCTTCCTGATGTTGTTTCTTGTGGGCTATGCCTATATGGGAACCATGTCGCTGCTGCAGACGCCGCTTCGACGGCTATGGTTCAGCCTCCAGGAATCTATTCGACTCAGAACCCGGGAGATTTCGCCCGCGCCTTTGGAGGGCTGATGTCAGGATATCCATAGAAGTCATCGCCTGATGCGATGTGCCAGAAAAACCAGTAGTTCGATCAGCCCGTAAATTGCCACGCAGAACCACAAGTCTACAAACAGACCGATGTCGGCACGATACGGTTGATGTTGTGCTACAGGTGGAAGGTGGGGCGAGAGGGCAAAATAAACAAGATTGCCAAGAACGATGGCAATCAGATATTTAATCCAACGCTTAGCTCTTGGGGTGAGAATATCCATACGATGAGTAAAATTCTGCCACTGCCTTGCACGAACTAAATAATTCCTTTCAGACAAAGAACGTCAGTGTAACACTGGTGGGCACTGGATGATATACGTGCGAGGATACTGGCTGCTCAGTAAACCTTTGCCCGAAGTGCTCGAATGTCGGGTCACAAGAACTGGCCGCACATTGTTGTTCAGTTTCGAAGCTCCATCTGGTTCGGCAGACCTCAGCCAAGCAACTTGTACTTCCCTCGTTGTAATATAAACAACAGACTGCAATGCCGAGCCCTCATCTCAAGCTGACGTCTGAAGTCAAATACCTGAAAGGTGTCGGGCCCGCGCGCGCTGAGTTATTGACGGCACGTGGAATTCACACCGTTGAGGATCTCCTGTATTACACGCCCTTCCGTTACGAGGACCGGACCCGGCTGACTGCCGTCGCCGATCTGGTTCCCGGACAGATCGCCACAATTGGGGCGACAGTGTTGACCTGCGGCCTGACGCGGACGCGAAAAGGCACATACATTTATGATCTGGCCGCCATCGATGCGAGCGGCGCGCCCCGCCCTCGAATGATACGGTGCATATGGTTTAATGCCCGATACCTGGAGCGCAACAAGACCTTCCGTGCCGGCCAGAAGGTTTTTTTCTACGGCAAGGCTGAGCAGGACTTCTACGGCACCCCCAATCTGCAAATCGTCCAGCCGCAGTTTGAGATTATCTCTGAGAGCGAGGCCGCCGACAGTGAATCACTGGAAGTGGGGCGCATGGTGCCCATTTACGGATCGATGGGCCAGATTGGGCCTCGCGTCCTGCGCCGCCTGATTCGAACGGCATTGGAATCGGTGGGCGATCAGTTTCCCGAACTTTTGCCCGCGTCGGTGCGGAGGAAAAACAGACTGGTCGGCCGGGCTTCGGCTTTCCACCTGACGCATTTCCCGGACGGTCAGCAGGACCTCGAAGAGCTGGCCCGGTTTCGAACACCGCCCCAGATCGGTCTGATTTTTGAAGAATTGTTCAACGTCTGCGCCGGGCTTGCCTTAAAGCACCGCAAGGCAAAATGCGCCCCCGGCATTCAGTTCCACATTACAGAAGGTCTTCGACGGGACATCAAAACGATTCTTCCTTTCCATCCCACGGCCGCTCAAAAACGCGTGCTTAAGGACGTAGCCGATGACATGTGTTCGCCCCGCCCGATGAATCGCTTGCTGCAAGGAGACGTGGGCTCCGGTAAGACTATTGTTGCGGTTCAGGCCGCGTTGCTGGCGTTGTCAAACCATTACCAGGTGGCGCTGATGGCGCCGACGGAAATTCTGGCTACTCAGCATTATCTTTCTATCCGCCAGTTGCTCAAGCCGTTGCCCTACAAAGTTGACCTGCTGACCAGTGGACGGAACACGCGTGCGAAGGTGGATCTGAAGGAAGAATTGGCGCGCGGCGAAACCCATATGGTTGTGGGAACCCATGCGCTGATTGAGAGTGATGTTGAATTTTCCAAACTGGGCCTTGTGGTGGTGGACGAGCAGCACCGCTTTGGGGTCCTTCAACGTTATCAATTGATCCGGAAGGGGCATGTGCCGGACGTTCTGGTGATGACCGCCACTCCGATCCCTCGCACTCTGGCCCTGACGTTCTACGGAGACCTCGACTTTTCCGTCATCGACGAACTCCCGCCAAATCGCTCGTCGATCGTCACCAGGCTGGTTGAAGAGCAGGGAAGGGACCGGGCATTCGAATTTATCCGCAACAAGGTGCATGCGGGTGACCAGGCCTACGTGGTCTACCCCGTGATCGAGGAATCAGCCAAGCTGGATCTGCGCCCGGCATTGAAAATGTTCGAGCAGCTTTCTAATAACGTCTTTCCGGAATTTCAGGTGGGGCTGCTGCACGGACGGCTTTCCAGCAGCGAAAAAGAAGAGGTCATGAATCGCTTCAAGAGGGGAGATATCCGGGTCCTGGTCTCGACTACGGTGGTTGAGGTAGGTGTTGACGTACCCAACGCAACCGTTATGTTGATCGAGCATGCCGAGCGTTTTGGCCTTTCGCAACTCCATCAATTGCGCGGGCGCATCGGGCGCGGAAGGAAAAAATCCTATTGCCTGTTGCTTGCTGCGGAACCCCGAACGCCCGAAGCTGACGAGCGGCTCCGGACCATTACCGACACCACTGATGGATTCAAGATCGCAGAAATCGATCTCAAACTCCGCGGGCCGGGAGAATTTTTCGGAACCCGCCAGTGGGGTATAC
>JAJYJL010000955.1 GCA_021789565.1 Acidobacteriota bacterium | reverse complement strand
GTGCCTCACCTGAATGGAGTGAAAATAGTTGATTACACCTAAACGCCGGATAAGTTCACCGACGGGCAAATCGGGCTGCAGATTCATACTGGCATGCACGGGTTCAGTATCAGGTTCAAGGACATCGAAATCCGGACGCTTCCCTAGCAGGGAGGTTTAATAAAGATCCCAACACCGCTCTTGAAGAGGGCGGCGACTCTAAAGGACAAAGGATAGAGCCATGACGAAGAATAATCGCAGGGATTTTCTGAAGTTATCCACGGCAGCAGCCGTGACGGCAGCCGGGCTGGGAGGTGCGCAAAAAACTCTGGCTGAGACAGGATTGTCAATGCCCGCAAGCTCCGCGGCGCCCACGCCTGTTCCTGCGCCGCCACGCACGTATAAACCGTTTGCACTGGGGATTATAACCGGAATTGGAAATGATCCGGATGCGGCGATGGCCAAGGTGCACAGCCTGGAGATGCATACTTGCCAGATCGACTCCGACCTGTTGAGTGACGAGATGATCGAGCGGGTGGGTGAGGCGCTGGCTAAGTACAAGATCGTGGTGACAGCCATGGGAACAGACGGGCCGGGACCGTATATCTACAATTTCTATGACGGGCCCTTGACCCTGGGCCTGATTCCACGCACCTACCGTGGGCTGAGGCTCGAGAAACTGAAGAAATATTCGGACCAGGTGAAGAAGCTGAACGTGCCCGCCATTCGTATCCATGCGGGATTTATTCCTGAGGACCCCAATACGGAGTTGTACTGGGAGTCCGTGGAAGCACTGAAGGACGTCGTCAGCCACTGCAAAAGGAACGGTCAGGACTTCCTTTACGAGACGGGAACAGAAACGCCGATTGTTCTTTTGCGCGCGATGAAGGACGTTGGCCTGGACGGTGAGCTCAGCAACCAGGGAGCGAACCTCGACACCGCCAACCTGATCCTATACGGCAAGGCGAACCCTTTGGATGCTCTGGACGTCATTGGCCCCTATGTTAAGAACACGCATGCCAAAGACGGGTTGTACCCAACGGACCCTCGCGAACTCGGTAAAGAAGTCGCCATTCCACATGGCAAAGTGGACTTCCCGAAGATCATCGCAAAGCTGAAGGAGCTGAACTATCAGGGCCCGATTACTATCGAGCGCGAAATTTCCGGTCCTCAGCAACTGGAAGATGTGAAGCGGGAAAGAGATTACCTGCTGAAACTGATTGAATCCTAGCAACCGCTCTGCGGAATTGGGTAAGGGATGGAAATTTAAAGGAGGGAATTACAGTGAGTGAAAATTCCGGAAAGAAAGTAGGAAGAAGGGAATTTATGGGTACGGCTGCAGCTGCGGCGGGGTTTATGATCGTGGCTCCGCAACTGGTGCGAGGGACGGCCGCCAATTCCGCGCTGCGGGTCGGTTTGCTGGGCTGCGGAGGCCGTGGAACGGCAGACACCGAGTATCTGATTGATACCGGCAAGGCCCGTCTGGTGGCGCTGGCCGACATTTTCCAGGACCAGTTGGACAAAGCCAAGGGGCACTTTGACAAATTCCAGAGCGCAAAAGGCTATGCAGCGATTGAAAAGTCGCTGATGTTCCGTGGTCCGAACGCTTACAAAGAGATCGCGAACTCGAAGGAGGTCGACGTCATCGTGATCACCACGCCTCCTTACTTCCACCCGCAGCACCTGGCGGAGGTTGTGACGGCGGGCAAGCATGTTTACTGCGAGAAGCCGGTTGCGGTGGATCCGGCGGGCTGCGTGTCAGTGCTGGATTCCGGGCGCAGGGCGCAGGGCCGATTGAGCCTGGAAGTCGGCTTCCAGCTTCGTAACGCTCCGCCTTACGTAGAGCAGGTGAAGAGGATTCACGCCGGCGCGCTGGGCAACATCGTGTCCGGGACCGGGCACTATTTTTCGGGGTACATTGACCGGCCCAGCTGGCCGGGCGCATCGCTGGACGAGCACCGGCTGCGGAACTGGGTCCATTACCGCACCCTTTCGGGCGACATCATCGTTGAACAGAATATTCACGTGATTGACGTGTGCAACTGGATTCTCCAAGGCCACCCAATTAAGGCATCAGCCTCAGGCAGCAACAAGTACCGTCCTGACCACGGTGACGCATACACGAACTACAGCGTGGTTTTCGAATATCCCAATGGCTTGAGCATGACGTTTGGTTCCACTCAATTCAATAAGGGCTGGTGGGATGTGGGATGGCAGTTCTTCGGCACCAAGGGAGTTTCAGAGACGCACTATAACGGGCCGGTCGCCATCTACGGCGATAACGCCTGGAAATATGGCGAAGGAGCTTCCCAGGCTGGAGGCGGAGCTTTTTCCGCCGCCGGAGTTTTCCATGGCAACCTGGATGAAGCAGACCCGGAGAAAAAGAAATCCTTCGTGGAAAGCATTCTCAACAACCAGTTCCACAATCAGGCCGAGCAGGGCGTGGAATCAGCGCTGAGTTGCATGATGGCGCGCCACTCTGCCTATACGGGCCGGGAGGTCAGCTACGAGCAAATGGCCACTTCGGGCGAGCAGTGGGTCGAGGATATCGACCTTAGCCAGTTCTCCTGATAAACGGCTGGAAAGGAAAACCGATGAGCAGCGAAACATCAAGGCGGGATTTTCTAAAGATGACAGTTGCGGGGACGGCAGTGCTCGGGGCGCTGCCAGCCTCGCTGGGAGCAGCCCCCGCACAGGCTGAAGGTAAGAAACTGGCTCTCGACAAGGGACTTGTCTACGACATGCTTCCCACCAGCCTGAGCGTGGCAGACCGGTTCAAACTGGCCCGGGACACAGGATTCAAAGTTGTTCAGGCGCCGACCACTCCGGACCAGCACGCCGCTGAAGAACTGAAGAAGGCGGCCGATGCTTCGGGAGTTCGGATTGACTCCGTAATGAACATGGCGCACTGGAAGTACCCGCTGTCCTCGTCTGATCCCTCAGTAGTAAAGACGAGTATGGATGGGATGCGGACCTCCTTGCATAATGCGAAGCTGTGGGGATCCGATGCCGTGCTGCTGGTGCCGGCGGTTGTTAATCCCCAGACCAGCTACCACGAAGCATGGGTGCGTTCACAGCGTGAGATCCGCAAGCTGATGCCTCTGGCTGAAGAACTCAAGGTGGTGATCGCCATCGAAGAGGTCTGGAACAAGTTCCTGCTGAGCCCGCTAGAGATGCGGACCTACATCGATGAGTTCCGCAGTCCCTGGATAAAGGCTTGGTTTGACGTCGGCAATGTGGTGTTGTATGGCTACCCGCAGGACTGGATCAACACTCTGGGGAAGCGTATTGCCAAACTCCATTTGAAAGACTTCAAGGTTGAGAACAGCCGATTCGAATGGGTGGACCTCGGCGAGGGCCAGGTGATGTGGCCGGCAGTCCGCCAGGCGCTGACCGACACCGGCTATTCGGGCTCGGCAATCTGCGAGCTGCGAAGCGGTGATGAGGCTTACCTGCGCGATCTCAGCAACCGAATTGACCGGCTCCTGATCCAGGGATAAGGGTATCAAGTCGGCGGAAAATGAAGTCCACAAAGCCGCATTTGTGGACCCATGGCTCCGGGTAATTTTCTTGCGCGCGGGGTGACGATCCCCGTTCCCGGCACCCGGCTGGCGTAGCTTCAGCGTTCAGGAATAACGACTTCGCATCCTTAAGCCAATAATTTCAATGGGATTAGCCACGGGGCCTGGCCGGCCTGAAATGGTTGAGGATGCGACATGGAATAGTAGATTTGATGTACCCATGCGGTTACTTAT
>JAJYJL010000954.1:1689-3759 GCA_021789565.1 Acidobacteriota bacterium | reverse complement strand
GGGGACGGACCAGCTTATAGAGAAATGCCGGCAAAAGAATCTGACCCTGGCTGTCGCTTACGTGCTGAGGTTTCATCCCACACTGGAGCGGGTTCGGCAAATCTGCCAGGAGGGCACGCTGGGGCGGCTGTTGTCTTTTTATATTGTCTGCCACCACTATCTGCCTTCTTCCCGGCCCGACTACAAGCAAACGTACTATGCCTCCGCGATTGGAGGTGGTGGCGTCGTCCTGGATTTGAGTCATGAATTGAACTACGCGGAGTGGCTGATCGGCCCACTCCGGCTTTCAAGCAGTATGCTCCGAACCGTTCCAGAGCTGGACATGCCGGGCGAGGCTATTGCCGCGCTCTCTTTGACATCTGAAGAAGAAGGGGTTCCCGTCCAGATCGACCTGCACGCAGCCGACCGGGAAACCAGACGCCAGTGCGACATCGCCGGCAGCAAGGCTTCCCTGACCGCCGATTTGCTGACCGGAGACATTTTGCTGTATGGCTCATCCGACAGGATTGAGCGCTTCGAAACCGCGAGCGAGCGGGACAGTTGGCATCGGGCACAAGCCAAAGATTTTCTGGATGCAACTGCCAGTGGCGCACGGCCCAGATGCACCGGAGCGGATGGATTGCGGACTCTTCGCCTCTGCCTCGAGGCAATTGCCCGGGGCGCCGCAGCGGATCAATCACGCGGCGTTGGTAAGGGCGCATGAGGGACAAAAGTTGATTGCGTACAACAATTGGGAGCATGTAGCATTAGGTTATAGACATTCGAGAGGGCAAGGTCGTTATCCAGAGGGTCAAACGTTCTTTCATACAAAGAGCCCATCTCAAGTCGTTATTCAGGGAGACATGATCCCCAGGCTTTCACGGCAGTGGGGCCGGGAATTGTCAGGCTGACCGAAGGAGAATCATGGCAGGAAACTACGGAAGAATTCGTGCCGATGACACGTTAAGGCAAAAATCTGTTGAGCTGCTTTCCAACGCTATTCTCTCAAGCAAGATCAAGCCGGGGGAGAGGCTGAACGAGAGTGAGCTGGCAAGGAATCTCCATGTCAGCAGAGCACCTATTCGTGAGGCCCTTCAGCAATTGCAAGAGCAGGGTTTGATTGTGAATGTGCCGCGCCGCGGAATGTTTGTGGTCAGCCTGGACGAAGAGAGCATTCAAAAAATCAACAGCTTGAGAATTGTTCTGGAAGCGGAAGCGTTGCGGCTGGCGCGCCGGAATGCCGGGCCGAAGGAAAAGGAAAAACTGGAGCGTCAGGTCGAGAAAATGGAGGGAATGAGCCACGTGCCCACGAACGAAATGGTGCGTGTGGACATGGAATTCCATCGCATGATCTGGAACTTTGCGAAGAACGAATATCTTGAAAAGACGTTAACCAGCCTGATCGCTCCCCTCCTCGCTCACATGATGCTGACGTTGTTTCGAGAAGAGAAGCAAAAGATGGTTTTGGACTCGCATCGTCCCCTGATGGAGTATGTGTTTGGGAACAGCGACCAACCGGCGGAAAAGGTGATGCTGAATCATCTGACTCTTCGATGGGTTGACCCTGCGCGATTTTCAAGCTTTAAGGACGAACTTCCTCCCGGCTCATCGAGCGATCCAGATAGGGCTTGACGTAGCGATCCAAAATGTTGTGAACCTTGGCCGTTTCTTCCGATGTCAGCCGTGAAACATAAGGCGCCCCCGTAGCCCGTTCGGCCAGCCCCAGATACCGCAACGCCTCGTCAAACGCGCCCCAGATATTTCCATACTTGAAGATCTGCCAGGTATTAATGAGATCCTGCTGAATCTCTCGGGCTCGCTCCAGGTTGCCGGAATTATACGATGTATACAGGTCTACCGCCATGTGCGGGCAGATATTGTGAAGCCCACCGATAAATCCCGAGCATCCCATCTGCAAAGCAACAACAATCAGAAATTCGCTTCCCGTCAGAACGGAGAAGTCTTCCTGCCCACTCGTGAGCCTGAGCAGGGTCTGCAGGTTAAACATGTCCTGATTGCTTTCTTTGATCCCTACAATGGAAGGGATCCTTTGCTGCAGCTCTGCGACGGTTTCAGGGTGAATGGGATTCT
>JAJYJL010000954.1:0-1679 GCA_021789565.1 Acidobacteriota bacterium | reverse complement strand
ATTGTCATAGAGAAAGATCGGGAGATCCACGGCTGCTGCTATCTCTGAAAAATATGCCACGTGATGTTCCTGGGCGGCGAGGAAATAAAAAGGCGGCAGGACGGAGAGGTGCGTGACACCCTCCTGCGCGATCCGCTTTACTTTCCGAATGGCGCGGCTGGTGCTTGTTTCGCCCACGCCTCCCATCACAGGGATGGCGCCGTTCACCTCCTCAACAACGATTGAGACGGCGCGAATCTGCTCCTCATCGGTAAGAAACGCAAAGCCGCCCATTGTGCCGTTTGCGAGGAGACCGTGGACTCCTGCGCTGACAAGGTAACGGGTCAGGCGCCGCAGCGCTGCTTCGTCAACACGATCCTGATCGGTGAGGGGCGTTCCTATGGGAGGAATGACCCCGGAGACGGTCCTCTTCATTGAATGGCTCCTTGTGAGCGTAACATCGCTGCACACTGGGTGCCCGAATGGGCGTAAGCTTGTGTTAAACCGTACGTTGACTTTATTTGAAACTGCCGATTTCTGGAACAAATCGCAGCAATCAGGAGTTCCGGTTTGGACAATCACTAGGGAAGCGAAGCTTCCTTTAGTCGACTGTCGACGAAATGGCTAGTCTAAACATCTTCCTGCCATCTGACAATATGGAATATTCTTGTCGGGCCTAAAGGATCCTTCCGGTAGCCCGAAGGCCATCTTCGGGCTTTCCTTGTCATCCCCCCGCCGCGTGGCCGGGACCTTACTGCAACACTTGGGGGCAGGACGTGTCGCAACGCAACGGCGCTGAGCGTGAAGTTAATGGGGAAACACTCCCAACTTGTCAAAAAATGCTTTGACCCCGGCCATTTCCTTATCAGTATAGCTGTGCTGGGGTGGCCGCAGGTAACGTTTGGCGACACCAAAGTATTCCAGGGTCGCGTGCCAAAACGGATTGGAAAACTCGTCGCTGATCAGAGGATGATCATACTTCTTAACAATTTCCACATCGGCCGCCATGTCATGTTGGCGCACGGCTTTCCAGAAACGGACTGAAATCTCCGGCGCGAATGTTGCGTAGGTGTCAAAGGAAGCAACCGCACCGTAAGGCTGGCCGGCAAGAAACCACTCAAACGAGCCTCCGGAATAACTGTTGATGCGTGGGCTGAAATGAATGAGCGTTTCCACAAAGTAACTGCGGCTAACATCCTGCTTCATGGCTACAATCGAATCGATGTGAATCAATCGGTTCATCAGGCTTTTTGACAAGTTGCCTCTCAAGACCAGAGGAAGGCGTGAATGGCTAGCAATCTGCTCAAAGTGCCTGACGTATCCGTCTTCGCTTCCACCCACGGGCAGCATGATCTCAGCCGCGCTGGCTCCCACGGATTCGGCGTACCGCACAAACTCGACGGTTCGCCCCGTCCACCACGGGCCTGATCCCGCTATCAGCATGCCGTTACCACCGATGTTCCGCACCATCGCGCGGATGAGCGACTTGATCTCCTGGTAAGAAAGGTACCGATATTCGCTGTCGCCGTAAGTCAGCTCAAAGATGTTGATTCCGTACTTCAGGTCCTGGCGAACCATGCGCCTGAGTCCTTCGTAGTCGATTGCGAAGTCAGCGGTGAAAGGCGTGGGTGTTGAAACAATCGCTCCACGCAGGTGCCTCTTGAACTCTTCGGGGGAGAGGTGCGGCTGTGCCGGCCGTG
>JAJYJL010000025.1 GCA_021789565.1 Acidobacteriota bacterium | reverse complement strand
CGTTCGCTGCTTTCAGGAAATCAAAGTCGCAACCCTCGTCCGCCTGCAGGATGTGGTCCAGAAACATCCTTCCGTAACCGCGCACGTAATGTGGCGGCGGCGGACTCCAGGACTTCAAGCGTGCTTTTAACTCCACATTGGATACTTTTAATTCCAGGCGCCTTGCAGGCACATCCAACTCAATCAAGTCGCCGTCTTTCACCACGGCGAGCGGCCCGCCTGCTGCGGCTTCGGGAGCCACGTGGACCACCATGGTGCCGTAACTGGTGCCGCTGATGCGCGCGTCGCTGAGGCGAACAATATCTCGAACGCCGGCCTTCAGCAGCTTCTGGGGAATTGGCAGATGGCCCCACTCGGGCATGCCCGGAGCACCTTTCGGTCCCGCGCCCTTCAGCACGAGAATACTTGATTCATCTACGTTCAGTTTGGGATCGTCAAGCCGCTCGATCAGGTCGAGATTGTTCTCAAACACCACCGCGCGGCCCTTGTGTATGGCGAAGTGCGGGGAGATGGCCGACTGCTTGATCACCGCTCCCGCCGGCGCCAGGTTGCCGCGCAGGATAGCCGTGCCGCCCTCCGGCCGCAGCGGCTCGTCCAGCGACTTGATCACTTCCCGGTTGAACGTGGCCGCCTGGGCCAGATTCTCCGCCACCGACTTCCCCGTCACGGTCAAAATCGTGCCGTGCAGCAGCGGCAGGATTTCCTTCATCAGCGCCGCGATCCCACCCGCATAACTGAAGTCTTCCATCAGGTAACGGCCGGAGGGCCGGACGTTGGCCACCACGGGAGTGGTACGCGAAAGCCGGTCAAACTTTTCGAGCGGCAGGTCGATGCCCAGCCGCCCGGCAATTGCCACCAGGTGCACGATAGCGTTGGTCGAACCGCCGATGGCCATATCCACGCGGATGGCATTCTCAATGGCCTGCCGCGTCATAATGCGCGAAGGCCGCAGCCCCTCATGGACCATCTCCACGATGCGCGCACCGCTCTTTTCGGCAATCGCAAGTCGGCGCGAATCCGAAGCCGGAATGTCCGCCGAGCCCGGCAGCATCATGCCCAGTCCCTCGGCCACACAAGCCATGGTGGAAGCCGTCCCCATCACCGTGCAGTGGCCGGCGCTTCGCGAGACGCACGCTTCCACCTCGCACCAGGCCTCCTCGCTCAGCCGCCCGGCGCGGACTTCTTCCCACAGCCGCCGCACGTCGGTGCCCGACCCCAGTTCCTGGCCGCGCCACATCCCGCGCAGCATCGGCCCGCCGGTCACCATAATGGCGGGAATATCAGCGCTGGCCGCGCCCATCAGTTGCGCCGGAGTCGTCTTGTCGCAGCCGGCCAGCAGCACCACACCGTCCAGGGGGTAAGAGGTGATGCACTCCTCCACATCCATAGCCATCAGATTGCGGTAAAGCATGGTGGTCGGCTTCATCAGCATTTCGCCCAGCGAAATGGTCGGAAACTCCAGAGGGAATCCGCCCGCGGCCCACACGCCGCGCTTCACTGCCTCCGCAACCTGGCGGAGGTGTGCGTTGCAATTGTTCAACTCGCTCCAGGAATTGCAGATGCCGATGACGGGCTTCCCCTGGAATACACGTTCGCTGAACCCTTCAGCACGCAGCCAGGCGCGGTGCCCCACTCCCCACCTGTCGTTCCCGCCAAACCAGGCGCTGCTGCGGAGTGCTTTGCGGTCCTTCTTTCTGGGTGTCTTCATCTGCGGTTTCCCTTCCTGGACAAGCCGTTTTGGTATTGGGTTGCAATGAATTTCGCGGTTATTATGATACAGCAATAGAATAATGCAACAGGAATGGAGCAGGCGCGGGCCCCAGCCCGGAGGCTTTACTTCACAGGCGAGTGCGGAGGATCTGGACGTGGATATCGGAAGCTCTAGAAGAAAGCTGGACAGAAGAAGATTTCTGGGAGCCGCCGCAACGGCCGCGGGACTGGAAGCATTAAGCCCGCTGCTGCTGCTCGCCAGGCAGAACTCAGCAGCGACCTCCTCGAAGGGCGCGGCACACACCTTCAGTTGGCACGGCGAACAATTTCTCCTGGACGGCAAACCATTCCAGATCCTTTCCGGCGAGATGCACTACGCGCGCATCCCTCGCGAGTACTGGCGTGACCGGCTGAAGAAATTGAAGTCGATGGGCCTGAACACCGTCTCCACTTACATGTTCTGGAACTTCCATGAGCCCAGGCCCGGCGAGTTCAATTTTATGGGACGGCACGACGCGGCAACCTTTATCCGCACAGCGCAGGAGGAAGGTTTGTGGGTGATTCTTCGCCCCGGGCATTACAGTTGCGCGGAATGGGACTTTGGGGGATTCCCTGCATGGCTGCTGGCCACTTCCGGCATCAGGGTCCGCAGCAGCGATCCGCGTTTCCTCCACGCCGCCCGCCGCTACATGCTGCACGTCGGCGTGGAGCTTGCTCCGCTGCAGATCACGCACGGCGGCCCCATCCTGATGACCCAGGTGGAAAACGAGTACGGCTCCTTCGGCGAAGACCACAACTATATGAGCGCCATCCGGAATATGGTTGTCGATGCCGGTTTTGACGTGCCGCTCTTCACCGCCGACGGCCCCACGCCTCGCATGCTTTCAGGAGGCACCCTGCCCGGCGTTCTTTCCTTCATCAACTTTGGCTCAGACCCTGCCCAACAGTTCAAGGAATTTGCGAGGTTCCGCACCCACGTCCCTCGTATGTGCGCCGAATTCTACCCTGGTTGGTTTGACCATTGGGGCGAAATCCACCACCATGGCAACCTTCAAAACCTGATGCAAGGCGTGGAATGGATGCTTTCAAACGGCGTTTCGTTCAATCTCTATATGTTCCACGGAGGAACTTCGTTCGGCTTTATGAACGGAGCGAATTTCGGCATGGCGTACGAGCCCGACGTCACCAGTTACGACTATGACGCCCCGCTCGATGAGGCCGGCCGGCCGCGCCCCAAATATTTTGACCTGCAGAAACTCATCCACCGGCATACGCCCGCAACAACCATTCCTCCCCTGCCGGCCCCGCTGCCCATGATCTCCATTCCTCGGTTCGAACTGACCGAATGCGCCCGGCTGGACAGCCTGCTCGGCGATCCCATCCTCTCCGACACACCGAAGCCAATGGAAGCTGCAGGACAGTCTTTCGGATTCATTCTTTACCGCTGGTCCCCTGAACGCCCCACCCAAGGCCGGCTGAACATTACCAGCATGAGCGACTACGCCTTGATCTACCAGGGTGACAACAAGCTGGCGGAACTCGACCGGCGCTTCAAACAGAACGCCGCAGACGTGAACCTGGCCCCTGCGCAGCCCATGGATATCCTGATTGAAAACATGGGCCGGATTAATTACGGCCCACACATGGTGAATGACCGCAAGGGAATCACAGAAAAGGTGACTCTGGACGGGAGGGAACTGACAGGCTGGCAGATCTTTCCTCTTCCTCTGGACAATCTGGCCCGGCTGCAATTTTCGCCCAAACCCAAACGCGGACCGCGATTCTATCGCGGCAGTTTCCCACTGTCGTTATTGGGCGACACCTTCCTCGATATGCGCGGCTGGGGCAAAGGTCACGTCTGGATCAACGGCCATCACCTGGGCCGCTTCTGGAAGATTGGACCCCAGCAGACACTCTTCTGCCCCGCGCCCTGGCTCAGGACCGGCGCGAATGAAATCATTGTGCTGGAACTGGAGACAACCGGAGGGAGTTCCATCCAGGGCCTCAAAGACCCCGTCTATGAGACCGTGGAAATTGACTAGCAGTGGAATCGCACGCATCGTGACTTTTACCACCTCTGCGGTTTTTCTGCCGATAACCCGTTGCAGCGACGGGGAGTTGCCATAAGATTTTGGAAGTGTCTATCGGGCAGGGCGCCCGCGGCTCAAAGATTTTCTTTTTCGCCAGGCGAAAAAGTAGTAGAAAAGGTTGCCTCCGCAAAACGCCACCGCCACGGCCACCAGCAGGGTTGTAGGTACGTTTGGATAAACCAGTCTGTCCAGGTAATGCAGGAGAAAGGACCCGTGGTAAACAGCAGCCCCGGCCCGGCTCTCCAGCATCTGTTCCAGCAGGGTCAGCGGACAGGGCGGCCATGGGGCGATTTCGATGAAGACGCTATACGCCAGCGAAGCGATGTGAGCCCATCGCAGTTCCGGGTAGAAGCGCACCAGCAGCACCCCGCCTAGCACCCACAGGATGAAGAGCAGGTGAACCACCAGCACCGCTTCCGCCAGCACCAGATCGATGTTCACCGTCTTGCTTCAGCGTCTGCCTGGAACCATGCTGCAACGCCGCTCTTTTCCGGCAGGTTCTGCAGAAAATTCCGAACCTGCAGCATGGTCATGCGTTTCATCAAGGAATTATCCCATCCTATTGAGCATTTGACAGACGGCACCGCAAGCGCTGGTTGCTGCCCGCTTCGGCCGGCCCAACCCTGAAAAAACCCGGACCCCTTTCCCAGCTCCCTTGCAGATTGCACACTCCCGGGTCAAATCCATTACCCCACCACTGCGGCTGCCGGCGAACGGTTGCCGTCGCCATCCACCGCCACAATCTCATAGCGGTTGTCGATGCTTACCCCGGGATCAAAGTAGAAGGCGCCGATCGCGGTGTAGCCAATAACTTTGCCCTCGCGTAATACCTCGTAGTGAGATATCAGGCCGTCATCCTGGCTGGGCGCCCAGCGCAAGGCAACGCCGCTGCGCTCATTCCAGGTTTCCATCTTTTTCACGGCCTTTCCTGGTGCCGTCGGAGCCGTATGATCGGTTCCGCGCCCGGGAGCATGATCCAGGTTCAGCAGGATCATTTCGTGCGGGTTTTCGGAAGCAAACCGGATGCCGGACTTCATCAGCTCCGCGCCGCTGGTTGTCTGCGTATCCTTGCTGAAGCGGAAGGCTACGCTGTATTGGGTCTCCGGAACCAGCGCCTTCGGGTAGACGACGGCTCCACTTTTTGCCGTCACTCCTTCGCCCGACCTCGCATGACGGACACGCTGGATAATCACAGCCTTGGTTCTAGCCGCGTTAGTAAATTCAAGAAAGGAGTGAGGCGTCGGTGCATTGTCAGCCCTCGGATGATAGACCCGCATATAGCGATCGTAGATGCCTTCGTTCTGGAGGAACCTGCGCATGGCGCTTTCCCGGCGGGCCGTCGCGTCGTCCATGCGGCTGTAATCCCCGCCAAATCCCATCATCTTTGTGATGGGCCAGAAGTAGCTCAGGTAATAAAGATCGTCGGGTCCCCCGCCATCGGACCCTTGCTGGTCCTCGATCAGCTCGAACTTGTCCCAGTTGGCCCATTCGCCACCCGAGTTGCAACCCTCGATTCCCATCTCAGGGTTGGCCGTCTTCACCTCCCGCAGTAGATTGAGGTAGCTGCGATACTGCGCGACGAACGGCTGCCCAGACGGGTGGCCGTGTTCCTCTGAGGCACACGGCGCCTCAATCCAGCCATCCACACGCCAGAAGAACGTGCCGCAGCGTTTCTCGCGTCGCAGCATGAATTCACGCATGTAATCATGCGCGCCGGGCGCAGCAACACAGAAGCCCAGGCCATACCAGACGGTCACCCCGTCCGGAACTTTGGGAACGAGCATCCAGTCCGGGTGCTCCAGGTCCACCGGCGTACCCGCAGCAAAATGCTGGGGCGGCATCCACAGCTTGAACACTATGCCGGACTGCCCCAGGTAGCTGACCAATTCGGTCCAGTCCACGCCTTCCCAAACTCCCCGGCCGCGCTGGTCAAACCAGAAGTCGTCCTCATGCGCGATCCCCGCGCCGGTAGAACGGCAACGGTCGGCGATTTCCCACATCAGCTTCTTGTGCAATGCTGGCTTCTGCTTATAGGCCGGATCGTCCCAATGCGTATCGTAAATCGTGCTCCTGAAAAGGTACTTTTCGCGGGTGCAGTCCCACTTGTAAGTTGCCTGCCAATCCTGCAACTGTTCGTTGGCCGAATCCAGATCGCCCTTGTACACACCGATAAAGCTGTTCGGAGCTTCGAACGTTCCACCGGGGTTGAGCGGCTCGGTGTGCAATTCCAACTGCGATTGAATCGGAAAGCCGCCCTGGTTCAAGCCGCCCGGGTTCCAGATCCGAGCCGACCACGGACCCAGGTAATTGAAGCCTAGAAAGAATCCGTCGCCCGCTTGCGGGTCCTCCAGAACAAAGTAAGGATGGTAGCTGGAACTGCCGTCGTAAACATCGTCGGTGCGGTAATCCGGGTGGCCGGCCATCGAAAAGAAAGTTCGCGATTTGGTGTGGCTGAAACTCTCTGACTCCAACTGGTTGGTGTTTTTACCGGCGCCTCCGCCCACCCAGTGGTACAACGTGAAACGTGTAGAGTGCTCCGGCCGGAAGCGAAGCCGGTTCATGCTGATCTCGGTGAGCGGCTGCACTTGTTGTGCGCGGTTCGTCACCCGATAGCATTTGCGGATCATGCCGAGCTGCGTCCGTGGCGTTGAGGCGAATACGTCGTAATGCAGGCTGATGGCGAAGAGCGGATGTTCCAGGTTCACCACCAGAGTGACTCCCGGCTCGATGCCGGGCGATGCTTTCGGCACCGGCATGCGGACGATCTCAAAATCCACGAGTTCGTAGCCGCCGCTATCGCCACTAAATTCCCGCCCACCAAATGAAAAGTGGAATTCGTCCGAGCCTGCGCTTTCAACATACTCGCTGCCCGTCAGCAGGTTGCGCAATCTGGCTAATCGGAAATGTCCGTCCACCAGTTCAAGCTGCTGCTCGATGAGGCCGGTCCCGCACGTCCAGGTCTGTTTTGAGGCGTCGAAACGAGCGTAGGCGTCGCCCGACTGCAGCGAGCTGTCAGCCAGCCGCTGCCGGGGGCGTCGCGTCGTTTGCGGAATGCCAGGAACCCAATGGCCAACCCCGGAGGCTGGCGTGGATTGTGCCACAGCGCCCCCGCTGCCGGGAGCCGTTCCCTCCCCGGCCAGCGCTGGCGCGCCAAGGGTCGACGCAAGTGCGCCGCCGGCAGCAACCTTCCTTAGAAAGTCCCGGCGGCCACATTTGCTGCCGGTACGTTTTCCACCCATGGCACCCTCCCGGTCAACTGAATTTGCACCATTATACGGCCACGCCACAGTCAGGGAGCGCTCATCTTCACCCCAACTCCACTGCTGCCAATCGATGGTCTTCAGCAGGAGATGATTGAAATTTCACTTTGCCCCTGCAGTGGGGATGCCGGGTTCGTGCTTCCCGTGCACACGCCGGCCGTGAGAGGTCGCTGTGAAGAGGTCAAACCTCGACCTTGCCGTTCTGGATGAGCCAGTCGAGTGACTCTTTGACGGCTTCGAGCGACGTGTAGCGCGGCTGGTAGCCAAGGACCTTGCGCGCTTTCTCAATGCTGCAAAAGGAGGAATGGAGAATGTGGTCCCATGTGGCTTTGGCGTCTTCCTCCGAAGCGGTCTTTTTCCATTCCTTCCATGGATGGAACGAAAGGTTTGCCGGTTTGCCAAACCAGCCCGCGACCGCCTCCGCATAACCCCGCAGCGTGAGCGCCGAAGGTGAAACTACGTTAAAAGCCTCTCCCACTGCGCCGTTCCGGTTCTCCAGGGCCAGCATGAAAGCTTGTGCCACGTCATCACAGTGGACGTGGTGCAGCGTTTCCATGCCGAGGTTGGGCAGGCAGACCTCTTTGCCTCTCGCCAGTTCGGAATAGACCTGAGGATTGAAATTCGCCGCCGGGTTGACAGGCACCCATCCCCGTCCCACCATGTGCCCCGGGCGCAGAACGGTGCCGGGAAGTCCCCCTCGCCGCGCCTCGGCCAGCAGGTACTCCTCAATCTCGGCCTTGCGTCTGCCATAATCGCAAATAGGCCGCCGGGGTTCGCTCTCCGTACTTGGCACCTGCAGGCTGGCGCCACCCGCCCAGACGCTGCCGCAATGGACCAGCAACTCGATGCGCCCGCGCAGCGCCTCCACAAGCTGCCGCGCGCTTTCCGGCTGATAGCAGATCATGTCGATCACAATGTCGGGCTTGAGCGCCAAGACACGCGTACCGAAGTTACCGGCCGCGTCAGCTTCAACCCGGTCCATCTCAACCCATTCCACGCGCTCCCACGCGCTTTGGATGCCAATTCCATCTGTCGGGTAGTGTGGACGTTGCTGGCGGCTGATCACCGCCACCTCGTAACCCGCCTCAATCAGCTTTGGGACCAGGCATGTTCCGGTATGGCCCGTTCCGCCTATCACAACAACTCGCATGGCATTTCCCCTGTTATCCAAATTAACTCCGATTTAAAACCGGGCAAACCCGCTCAGCAGCAGCGGTTCGGGCGCGAATATTTCTCCTGCTGCCGGTGGTCGTAGAATTCCCGCCGGGTCACAGCGTGGCAGCCTTCAACAGCCATCCGCGCGCAGTAGCGGGCGTAATCATTTTCTCCGCTCACTTCACGAAGGTAATCCCAGAACGATTTCAGCAGACTCACCACTAATGCCATCCGTTTATCCTCCTCTCTTCAGGCTTCCAGCCTCGACAGTTCCGCTGGCGCTTCCCTCAGGACCGGCTCCCTGCGCCCCAACGCATAGGCCCACCACTGCCGCCCCGATTCAAACAGAATCAGAATCACCAGCGTGGCAAACACCAGGGTGACGGAAGCATCCAGGCGGCTGTTGAAGATCAGCCGCTCAGTGGTGGCGATCTGCGCGGCGGGGACCGCCCCGCTGGCAATCTGGGCGGCCAGCATCTGAGCGTGCGAGAGGAACCCGAGATGCGGATCGGGGCTCCAGATTTTCTGGTAGCTTGCTGTCATGGTCACGGCCACCAGCCATGCGAGCGGTCCCAGCGTCACCCAGGCATAGCGAGTCTTCTTCATCTTGATCAGGATGGTAGTGCACACGCACAACGCGATGGTGGCCAGCAGTTGGTTGGAGATGCCGAACAGCGGCCACAGGCTGTTGATGCCGCCCAGTGGGTCCACGACTCCCTGGTACAGAAAGTAGCCCCAAGCGCCCACCACCAGCACGCTGGTCAGCACCACGCCCGGGTACCAGCCGGTGCGCCCCAGCGGTTTCCAGATGTGGCCCAGCAGGTCCTGCAGCATAAAGCGCCCCACGCGCGTGCCGGCGTCGAGCACCGTCAGGATAAACAGCGCCTCGAACATGATGGCAAAGTGGTACCAGAAAGCCATTACTTCCGTCCCACCCAGCACGTTGGAAAAAATGTGCGCCATGCCCACCGCCAGTGACGGAGCGCCGCCCGTGCGGTTGAAAAGCGTAATCTCGCCCACCTTTGAAGCCAGGTCCGCCATGGCAGTCTGGGTCACCGGAAATCCCCAGCCGGAAATTGTGGCCACCGCTTTGCCAGCCGTTTCACCCACCACCCCCGCCGGACTGTTAACGGCAAAATAGACACCAGGCTGCAGCACGCCGGCGGCCACAATCGCCATGATGCCCACAAACGATTCCATCAGCATGCTGCCGTAGCCGACCATGCGCGCGTGAGTTTCCCTGGTGATCAGCTTGGGCGTTGTGCCGCTGGAAATCAGTGAATGGAACCCTGAGATGGCGCCGCAGGCAATGGTGATAAAGCAGAAGGGGAAAATCTTGCCGGCGAAGATGGGACCCGTGCCGTCGGCAAAGCGCGTGATGGCGGGCAGGTGCATCGTGGGCCGCGCCGCCAGAATGCCCACCGCCAGCGCCAGAATCGTTCCCAGCTTGACGAAGGTTGAAAGATAATCGCGCGGCGCCAGCAGCAGCCACACCGGGAGGATGGAAGCCGCCAGGCCGTAAATGATGATCATCCAGGCCAACGCCGGACCGCTGTAATTGAACCAGTGCGACAGCGTGGCCGACTCCGCCACGTAGCGCCCGCCCACTACAGCCGCCATCACCAGGGTGACCCCGATGATGGAAGATTCCAGAACTTTTCCGGGCCGCCAGTAGTGCAGATAGAGGCCCATCAGGAAGGCAATGGGGATGGTGGCGGCAATGGTGAAAAGCCCCCAGGGACTGCCCTTCAGCGCATTCACCACCACCAGCGCTATCACCGCGATCAGGATGATCATGATCATCAGGACGCCGAAAAGCGCCGTCCACCCCGCCGTCGAGCTGATTTCCTCCTTGGCCATCTGGCCTAACGATTTGCCGTCGCGCCGGATGGAGCAGAAAAGCGTGACAAAATCCTGCACAGCGCCGCCCAGCACTCCGCCAATCAGGATCCAAAGAGTTCCGGGCAGATAGCCGAACTGCGCGGCCAGAATCGGCCCCACCAGCGGCCCGGGGCCGGCAATTGCGGCAAAGTGATGCCCGAATACCACCCATTTGTTGGTAGGCGTAAAGTCCCTGCCATCATCCTTGCGCTCGGCGGGCGTGGCGCGCCTGGCATCGAGTTCGAGGACCCGATAGGCGATGAAGCGGCTGTAAAAACGGTAGCCCAGCACAAAAATGCACGCCGCCGCAGCCACCAGCCACACAGCATTGAGGGGCTCTCCCCGCGAGGTGGCAACCATTCCAAAAGCCAGCGCTCCCAGCCCAGCCACCAGTACCCAGGAGAGATTCTTGATGATGCTCATTCGCCTCGCTCTCTATAACCCGACAAGCCGGCTTCATTCAGTTGTAGGTGTTCCCAAACAGGAAGAGACGCACGCATTGTAACGTATGGAACCTTGCGAAGCGACCCCATTCTGCGCCGCCGGCAGGTCTCGTGCGGATACAGCGGAGATCTGGAATCAAGTCACCGAGCCCGCTCACGCGTGGATGCCCGCGCCGAGAAGCTCAGACCCGTGGGCAGCACGGACCCAACATAGCGCTCACGAATCAACGCAATCGCCGCCGCCGCTGCTTCGCCCGTGCATGCAAACAAATACGACGTCGCCGGCAAAGCTGCAGATGCAGCCGGGACCGGCCCTCAGTACGCGTTGCTATTCTGAATTCCCTTTCACGCCTCATCGGGTCTTATGTCGCCGATGGCAAACCGACGTGGAGGGATCTGTTCGGTAATTTTGTGGTGAATGAGTCAGAAAACCGTCCGGCCTGAAAAGTAGCATCCTAAAAAGAGCGCAATCGAGCCAGGTTGCAAAAAGTTGCACCCCTTGTGCAAGCCTTTGTAACTGAATGTGCAAACCTCCATAAAAGGGCATCAGGAATTATCGTATACTCTCGGGATTGTACTAATCACCCACCGGGCAAATCATTCTAAACATTGGTGGAATCGCCCAATTGAGCATAGCCGAAGAGGGCCTTACCGTGGATACGTGAGCTGTTGTCAGGGGCTGCCGCAAAGCAGCCCGACACAGGAAGCGCAGGTACAGGTTACGGTCAAGCAGAAGGATCGCTTCAAACCTTCTGAAGAAACGGTGGAGATGAATTTCTAACTCTGAAGCGCAACAGCCACAAACCCATCCGCGGGACTTCAGCAGGGATGGAGAAATCCAGACCTGTACACGCCTCGTGAGAAGGGCGCTTTAACCCTGCGCCTGCTCCATGAAAATTCAAAATCAATAGGCAGCTTTCGCACGCTAATGCCAGGAATGCAAAGGAGGGTGTGAATGAGGAAATTCTTAACAAGATCATGGCACGAGGAGGAAGGCCAGGACTCCTCTGAATATGCGTTGATGTTTGTTCTGATTTGCGTGGTAGTCATTGCTGTCCTTCAAGTCTTGGGAGTCACATTGCAGAACAGCTACACGAATGCCTCCTACGCTATGGGCAGCGTATCAAGGCACGTACCGGCGGCAACGACTGACTCAGCCGGCCAAGCTGCTTCGGGGGGAAGTTCCGGGTCGGGAGGTCAGCCTGCCTCGGGCGGTGGATCCGGGTGGACCGGTGGGTCTGCGTCAGGGGGAGGATCCGGGTCGGCGGGCGCGCCTGCCTCGGGCAGTGGATCTGGAAACGCTGGTGGACAAGGGAACGGCAACGGGTACGGGAACAGCGGCGGCCATGGAAACGCCGGTAACCATCAGGGCTCCGGAGGAATCGGAAACGGCGGGAGTGGTGGTGGCGGCAATGGATCGGGCGGCGGTGATGGCCATTACGATAATTGGGGATGGCTCCATGGAAAGCATTAGAAGCGACCACGGGTCTCTCCAGTGAACAGGGCCGGCTTGGGCGTATCTCATCTGCCGGAAGTCAATTGGGCGGTTTGAACTGACTGGCTCCCGGCCGCCGGATACGGTTGGCTTGGCCGGGGCCTGTACCGGCCTCTGAGTGCGGCATTTTGGCAAAGTGGCCTAAGAAATAGCCTGATTCGCAAGATTTCGGCAAGGCGCAAAGCGGCAACAGCAGGTAAATTATTGCGAACAGGAGGTTTCAGACCACATCTTTTTTTTGCGGATAAAGGACGCCTAAAATGGAGTTCCACGGCAGGAAGGTATTCGATATCCTGGGAAGTCCTCTGAGCCTGGCGGCGAAGTTTATCTTCAGCCTGGCTGACGGAAAGTTCTTCGAGTCGGGCGGTGGGTCCCATGGGGCCCACTATAAACCTTCTCCCTCAACCCATTCTCCCATCACCTCAAATCCCCTGATTCCTGCATGCCTTTTGCTGCTTATCGGGTTTCTGGTCGTATCGCTATCCCCAATACGGGTCTGGCTGACTGAGGCGGATGACCTCCCCACGCTGGCCAGTATTTTTTCCTTTTCTCGGAAGGTAAAGGCGCCATCCCTGCCCAGCACAAGTGAAGGCGTCAGCGTGTGGGCAAAGAAGCAATCCGGCTTTTACTACTGCCAGGGCGGCACCCTTTTCGGCGACAAGCCGGGAGTCATGATGACGCAGATTGATGCGCTTACCTCGGGCTACCGTCCCGCCGACCGCACATACTGCGCGAACAGCCAGCCGGTCGTGGCCTCTGCAGACGGACCATCCTTCGGGTCGCAGCAGTCGTCCGAAACTGAGGACACTTCCGCACTGGCTGCAGAGAACCAGCCGGAAACGCCGGCGTCGAGTGAAGACGTGAGGGTCTGGGGCCTAAAACAGCTCGGTTTTTATTACTGCCGGGGCGATGCCTTGTTCGGGGTGAAGCCAGGGCGGTTGATAACCCAAGCCGAGGCTCGGGCGGCCGGACTGCTACCTTCCTACCACACCTGCTCCGGCAGCACGGCGGACCTGGCATCCGCAGGAGATTTATCCTCCGGGACCGTTCAGGCGTCGGGCCCCGCAAACGGCTCCCCACCTTCAATCGAGCCGTCAACTCTTCGATCAGAGGGACCGGTGAAAAATTCGCAGGCGGGCGCCCGCGTCACCGTGTGGGTCAAAAAGCAGTTTGGCTTTTATTATTGCCGCAATGATGTCCTGTTCGGCAACAGACCCGGACAACTGATGTATCAGGCCGACGCTCTCACGGCAGGTTATCAGCCTTCTGACGGTCGATGTTCCAACAGCAAACAGACGCAAGCCTCCGCCGAAAGGTTGTCGTCACGCGGGTTCCCTGGCAAAAACTAGCCTCGGAAGCAAAATATTTCCACCTGAATCCCTCAATTTAGTGGGACGCGGGCGGTCCCGCAGCCTCCACCTGAGCCATCATCTTCGCCAGGCATTCGCCTTTTGGCGGCTGATTTTTGCCTTCTTTTCTTCAGCCTGCCTCTACCGCTCGCACCCTGAAATACCACGTAATTTATTAGTTAACAATAACTTAACCGTAAGCGCTAGCAGCATTGCCCACACTGTAGCCGATGGTTGTAGTACTAATGTCCAATTGCCCACAAATGCATTTCAAGGTTCAATTCTGGACGGGAGGAGAGAACGATGGCGGGGGCGAACGGTGAGTTAGCCATTATTCCAGGCGATTCTTTCCACTGGCGACCCCGTGTCCGGTTCATAGAATCCTTCCGAACGCGCTCGTCAGCAATTGATTATGCCTTCCAGTACGGATACAACCTGATTGTAGAGCGCAAAGAGGGCAGCTTCGCGTTGTTCGACGTGATGTTGGACCCGGACAGGTCATGCACGGCAGACCTCAACCTCGAATTACTCAAAACAGAAGAAGTTCTGGTAGAACCTTTCACCGGGGGCTGGACCACCCTGATGCTCCGTACGGTATGGGACACTGCAAGGCAAGGGGCCATCGCCGTTCGAGGCCTCTGGGTCGCGGGAATCGCTCCGCTCCTTCACCAAGCCGCCAGCAGGCGCCGCCGGGCGGCTATTAAGCTCGCCATGCGAGATGCCTGGAGGTGGGTGACCCGGCCGTCCGGCGTTGGCGTCCACAGCCCTTCCTGGCGCTCATTCATTTCCGCTGGCGGCAGCATCCGAGGCTTCTCCCTTCCCGCCGCCCGACTACACGCCAGGCGGATGGCCGTCGGCGCCGCTGTCTTCTACCGGCAGGAAATCGTTCCCTTCTACCGCTCCACCGCCAGCCGCTGCTGGTGGTCGAACCCTGCAGTGGCTTTGCGCCGCGGATGGCACAGGAACTCGCAGGGGAGCGTCTCCGACATCGCCAGACGGCTTGCCGCGGAAGCTTCACTCCTGTACGCCCGCGATGTCATGCCGCGGCTGCGCTACGCACTCAGCCGGCGCTGCCAGGCCGATGTTCAATGCGCCTGCCGACGCGCCTGGAGCATCGCGGTTTTGAGGACTCTGCGTCTGGCCGAACAGTTTGCCACCGCCGTTGGGGCCTTCCATGTCCGGCATGTAGCCCCGCGCTTGCGCCAGGCTGTCGCCCACTACCAGCAGGCGGATTTCGAAGGCACGCTTCGCCGGAGCATCGAAGCGGTTGTGCCCCCACAGCATTCCAAATCTTCTCAGCTTGGCTGATTGCCCCCTGCCAACAACTCCGGCACCCTGTGCAGCCAGACGCGGCTGTGGCCGCATAGAGGCGCCTTCCCTTGCCGATTTTGGCGTAGCGCCGCCTCCAACGCCGCCTGCGGGGTGCTAGCCGATGGTTGTAGTACCAAAGGCCGATTGCCGATCGGTACAGTTACTGGTTCAATATATATGGGGAGGAAATTATGGGGAACGCAAACAGCACCTTGGCACTGCTTTCAAGTTCTGAGTTCAAGTGGACAGCCGAGATTCAGTACATGGAGAGCCTGGAAAACCGCGATGAAGCCATCCGCTATGCCAGCCAGCACGGCTGCAATCTGATCGTGAAATACGAAAAGAGGACAGGCCCGCAGTTCGACGTGATGGTCGACCCTCAATCGCGCTGGACGTCCCAGGCCGCCTCCGGGCAACTCGAATCGGTCTCTGCCGGGCGGAAAGCCACTAACGCCGGGCCGAAGAAACGCGGCATTCTGGGCATGTTCGGCCTCTCCAGGCGCACTCCTTCCACCGCAGCAGGCGCTTCGAAACACTAAGGCGCCGTTATTTTTGGCATCCGCCAGCCCGCCGCTGGCGCGAAGTTGCTTCCCGACACTTCAGTTTTTCTCTCATGTTGGGGTGCAAAGAAAAGCGCACCCGGCAGCGCGAATCTCCTGTAATGAGGTTCGCGTTTTTTTTGGAGCGTCGCTTCCCCAGGTCTACGGAGCACGATGGGTTCCATAGGGGCCCACGCGCCGGCGCCCCGTTCTTCCATGTCCTGTTGCCCTTCCTGTTCAAGTTTATGTTATGGTGGTGCGTCGGCCCGAGGTTTGCCGGCCGAACAGGTACGCATCTTCCCGGGAACAGGTCACCATGCACCATTCAGTAAAACGGTTTTCCACAGGGGTTTCTGGCACGTTCCTTCTGATGATTGCGGTGTGTATTTTCTTTCTGGCCACCGCTGCGCGCGCCCAGAAACCCCCTGACACCATCTATTACAACGGCGTCATCATCACCATGTGGCCGGCCCATCCGGTGGCCGGGGCCGTGGCCATACGCGGAGGCCGCTTCACCAGCGTCGGCTCCGACCAGGACGTCCTGCGCACGGCGGGTCCCGCCACGGTCAAGGTGGATTTGCACGGGCGATGCGTGCTGCCCGGCCTCATTGACAGCCACTGCCATCCCATCGAGGCAGCCCTCGGCGAGCGACGAAGTGAGGTGCCGCCGCTGCACTCAATCGCGGATATTCAGGCCTATATCCGGCGCCGGGACGCTGCGCTGCCAGCCGGGCAGATCATCCTGGTCCCACACGTTTTCGTAACCCGCCTCAAGGAACGGCGTTACCCCACGCGCGCCGAGCTCGACGCGGCCGCGGCAGACCGCCCGGTGATTGTGGACAACGGTTATGCCGCGGTGCTGAATTCGGCCGCGCTCAAAACACTTGGGATTTCCAGCAGCACCCCCCAGCCCGCGGATGGAAAAATTATCAAGGACGCGACGGGAACGCCCACCGGACTTGTCCTGGGCGCTCCGGAGCTTCTGGCGCCGCTCCGGGCCACGCCGCCCGCCAATCTCCAGGACCGCCTTTGGGCGCTCGAAACCATGCTGCATCACTACAACGAGGTGGGCATCACCAGCATCATTGACCGCGCCGAAGGGCCGCCGGGGTTTCGCGCCTACCAGGCTCTCGATCGCCAGGGCAGGCTCACCGCCCGGTGTTACGTCACCTACATCATCGGAGCACAGGGCACGCCGGCGCAGGTGCGCGACTCGATCCTGCAGATTCCTTTCGTCACCGGCCTGGGAGACGACTGGTACCGCGTGGGGACGTTGAAGACCTTCCTGGATGGCGGCATCTGCATGGGAACCGCCTACCTGAGAAAACCTTACGGACCCAACACCGGACTTTATGGCTACCACGATCCCAGCTATCGCGGGGTGCTTCGCGTCCCGGAAGCGAACCTCGTGGCCATGGCCAAGACGGCGGACGAACTCGGCTGGCAGATGACAGCGCACACCACGGGCGGCGGCTCAACCGATCTTCTTCTCCGGGCCTATCAGGCGGCTAACCGCGAGAAGCCCATCCGTGATCTCCGCTTCACGGTGACGCACGGAGACTTCCCCGACTCCCACGCCATCCAGTTGGCCCGGGAACTGGGGGTCGCGTTCGATTGCCAGCCGGCGTGGCTCTACCTCGACGGACCTGCCATCAAGAATGTTTTTGGCCCCGCACGCATGGCAAACTTTATTCCCCTGGCATCGCTCTTTCGCGCCGGAGTCGTGGTGGCGGGCGGTTCCGACCACATGATCGGGTTTGACCCCAACACCTCCACCAACCCCTATAATCCCTTCCTCGGCATGTGGATCGCCATCACCCGCAAGACGGTGGATGGAACCGTCATCAACCCCGCCCAGCGCCTCAGCCGCCGGCAGGCGCTCCGGATGTACACCCTCAACGGCGCCTGGCTCTCTTTTGAAGAGAAAAAGAAGGGCTCCATTGAACCTGGCAAGCTGGCGGATATGGTGGTAATTGACAAAAATTATCTGTCCTGCCCGGTCGATGATATCAAAGACATCCATGCCCTTCGCACCGTCGTCGGCGGCAGGATTGTTTTTGACCGCCTGCATTGATTGAGGCCAGCCCGCCCGTTGCCACGGTGCCCGCATCCTATTCAACAAGAAGACACTTCGGCTCCCCTTTGCCCCTTCCCACGGCCTGCGGCCGCTCATGGAACTAACGGCGATCGCCGATCCAAGGTAGTAGTACCTTTGGTCCATTGTCCGCACAGGCATTTACTGGTTCAATAGATATGGGGAGGGACACATGGGTAATGCAAGTAGTACCATCACGATTCTTCAAAGTTCGCGTTTTAAATGGTCGTTCCAGGTTCAGTACATCGAAAGCCTGGAGACCCGGGATGAGGCCATCAGCTATGCCGGCCGCCACGGCTGTAACCTCATCGTCCAGTACAGCAGGCGTACGGGCCCACAGTTTGACGTGCTGCAGGATCCTGAACAGGTTTGCACGTCCATAGCTGACGCTGAGGTCATCGAATTATCTTCGGAGGAATTGATGAAGGCCCAATCCAACGGACAGAGCCGGTCCGCGTTCGCAAGTATCGCCGAGCTGATCAAGCGCTTTTCCACCGGAACCAAGCGCCGCTCGTCAAACGGTGAAGGTTCTCTTCAATAAGCCAGGTAGCCCGTAGCGCGGACTTCCTGTCGTGAGGTTCGCGCCTTTTTTTTGCAACGGCCGCCTTTATCCTTTTGCCTTCTCCCTTTTGACCCCTGCTTTCCACTTTCGCCGCCAATCCACAGCCTTCAGCGCACCCGGATACCGGCAGCCGAACAACAACCGTGGCCGCTCCAGGCGAGAGGTCCGCGTAAAAAAACCCCTTCAGCAAGTCAAAAAGGCTTACGTTCCATTATCCCCGGCGTCCCGGTCCTTGGTCCTAAAATCGCGACTTGGGCTGCCAGGCACCGCTCAAGCTGCTGGGGGTAAAGCCGGAGGAGATTTCTCCCTGGGTGGCATAGCGGTAAAGCGCGGCGAGGAAGATGCCGTGGGTGGATGCGCTGACGATGGCAAGAAAGATAAAGTAGATCACCATGGTGCAGGCGCCGAGCGTGACGCCGGTGCCTCCGGCAATGGCCCCGCCCAGGAAGGGCAGCGCGATTCCCGGCAGCGCCAGCAGGGTAAAGATCAGCCCAAAACTGAAAGTACCCACCACCTGCTCGCCCCAGTTCTTGCGGAACAGTTCCGCCGAGCGATGGAGCGCCTCAATGGGCCCGGCGTTTTCAAAAGCCAGGATGGGGATGACAAAGAAGGTTGCGAGCGTCCAGGCCAGTCCCACCAGGCCTGCCACCAGCCGCCCGACGATGCTGCTGCGCTCTTCGATCATCCGCAGGATCATGCCCACGGTGGCCGCCACCAGCGCCCATTGGAAGATAACGCCCAGGCGGTTCCAGGCGGCGCGCAGGCCGTCGCGCACCGTGGGATCGCCGCCTTCCAGGCGGACCGAGGCCGCGCTCACCAGGGCCGTGTTTTT
>JAJYJL010000953.1 GCA_021789565.1 Acidobacteriota bacterium | reverse complement strand
GTTGTTCAATACCTTGCTTCGAAATACAACATTCAAGCGCGACGTTTTTACCTGATTGGCATCGGGAAAGACAATGAGGTGGCGTCCAACGACACCGCTGAAGGCAGAAAGCAGAATCGTCGTGTTCAGGTTCAGCTGCTCAGCAACATGAGTTCCAATCAACAGACACAGCCGACGCCGGCAGGGAGTGGCGACTAGGCGGCAAAGCTCCAACATGAGGCAAAAGCCGAAGTGGCCATCCTGACTCCAACGCAGGATGGCCACTTTGGCTTGCAGCACTTCTAGAGCCCAGGGCAGTTGCACGCTCAATTTGATTGGGGGTGCATTTGCCGTACGTGTTCGGCACGGACCTGCGTTGCAGTGAAAAGCCGGAAGAAGGGTGCTCCTTGTGCTGCTGCTTCAACTGCCGGCCTTCCATTTGCCTCTTCTCGCTCCACAATACAAACAACCGCGGCGATCACCATACCGGCCTCCCGAGCCGCCTCAATCGCATTAATCGTGGAAGATCCGGTTGTGCAGACATCGTCGACGATAACCACGCGCGCGCCCTTACGGCAAAAGCCCTCGATTCGGCGACCTGTGCCGTGCGCCTTTTCCGTTTTACGGACCAGAAATCCGAACAGCAAGGGCTCGGAATGATTCTCTCGGGCTCGACATGCGGTTGCGGTCGCTACATTGGAGACGATGGGATCTGCACCCATGGTCAATCCACCTACAGCTTCGGCGTCGATCCCGTGCTCATGAAGGAGGTCAACGATCGCTTGGCCGGTAAGCCTGCCACCTTCCGGATGGAGAGTGGTTGTTCGGCAGTCAATGTAATAATCGCTCGATCCGCCGGATGAGAGCTTGAACTGGCCGAGCTGAAAACTGATTCGGGCCAGTAGAGAGAGCAATTGCTGTGTGTTTGTAGGGTGGGTCATCAATTGAGATTGTAAAGCGCGAATTGAGAAAGTGACGATTCAACACACAAGCCTTTTTCGATTGAGCCGGATCCCGTCGAGTCGACCAAGGAGAGTTACGGCGATACGCTCCGGAACAAAAAGCTGTTGTGCCATGGCCTGAACTTGGGCAACTTCCACGATCTGGATCCGCTCGATGACTTCCTCTGTGGTAAAGAATTGCTGAAAGTACATCTCCTGCCTCGCGAGATTTGCCATACGGGAGTTAGAACTCTCAAGCCCCATGAGGATGTTGCCCTTGAGTTGATCTTTGGCTCGATTCAGATCATCTGCCGATAAGGGCTCTTCTTTCAATTTCCGAAACTGATCCAGTACAAGATCAACCACCTCGAGTGCCTTGTTCGACGATGTGCCGGCATAGATACAGAGCGTGCCAGTATCGCGATACGGGCTGAGGTCTGAGTAAATCGAATAGGCGATACCGCGCTCTTCGCGAATCGTCTGAAAGAGTCTGGAACTCATGCCGCCACCCAGGACTGTATTCAGGATCAAGGCGGCGTAACGGCCCTCGTCGGTGATCGGTGGTGCTGGAACTCCGAGGCAGACTTGCACCTGTTCGAGAGATCTCTTGTTTCGTAGAACAATCCGTGCGCTCGTCTGAGGAGCAGGCTCTTCTATCTGCGTATTGCCTGGCATCAATGGCGCAAATTTGTCCGTGACTGCCTGAACGAATAGATCGTGATCAAGATGGCCCGCTGCGGAAAATACCATGTTTCCGCCCAGGAAGCGATCACCGTGGTATGCAAAGAGCTTTTCCTGGTCCAAGCGGCCTACGGTGGCGGATGTGCCAAGTATCGGCTTGCCGAGCGGATGATCCTTCCAGAAATTCTGAGTGAATAATTCGTGAACGAGTACGTCGGGATTGTCCTCGTCAATCTTGATCTCTTCCAGGATTACGCCTCGCTCGCGCTCAATGTCAGCGGAGGCAAATACTGGATTAAGAACGAGATCGGTGAGCACGTCCAGTGCAACCGGAACATGTTCGGCGAGCGACTTCACATTGAAGCAAATGGTCTCCTTACCGGTGAAAGCGTCCAGATTGCCACCGATTGAATCCATCTCTCGCGCAATATGCTGCGCTGAACGCGAACGAGTTCCTTTGAAGAGCATGTGTTCAACAAAGTGCGAGATACCGTTAGTCTCGGCTGGCTCGCACCGCGAACCGGACTTGGTCCAGACCCCCATCGCTACAGAACGCAAGTGTTCCATGCGTTCTGTCAGGATGGTGAGCCCATTTGGCAATACCGTTCGGCGTAGATTTCGCTCAAGGTTCATGTTCGTTTTGTCAGACTTTGATTCTAGAGCAACGCATGCACAAACGCTTGCACAGCGCGCCTTTTTTCACTTGCGATGAAGAGCGCTGGAGATTGATGCGCTCTCCTGGGGCTGCATCTGGACTGAAAATGACGTATGCTGGGCCAAGCTGTGACGGTTCCAAACCACCAACTCGTTGGATTAGACACGCACCTGCCCCGTGTGGGAAGCAGGCGCCCCTTATTTGGTTTAGATGCAGATTCATTAACAAGGATTATGGTTTCGTTGGATGAACCGGCATGGCGTGGGCGGCAGCTTGCGCAAGCCATATACCGTCAATGGCTTGTCGATCTGGACGAAGTCAGTACACTCTCCGCCTCGCTACGACGCCGCCTGAAAGAAGAGGGCTGGTCGGTTGGCCGTCCAGCAATCGCACAGACTTTCGTATCGAGAGACGGGACGGAGCGTTACCTGATCGAAGGGGTGGCCAGCCCGGAGACTGTAGAGACTGTCTGGATGCCAGAAGGGGACAATGGCGAACAGGGTGACGGAAGCGAGGACGACGAGAAGGCTTGGAACCGCGCAACCATCTGTGTTTCCAGTCAGGTAGGTTGTGCCGTGAACTGCCAGTTCTGTTTCACGGCTCGACTCGGCCTACAACGCAATTTGACTTCCGGAGAGATTGCAGGGCAGGTGATCACAGTCCTCAGCCGGCATGGTGTTGCGGTTGGCAAAGACCGTGTGAACATCGTTTTTATGGGAATGGGAGAGCCGTTCCTCAACTACGACAATTGGTGGGACGCGGTAAAACTTCTCGTCCAGGAAGTTGGATTGAGCCCCCAGCGGATGACCGTTTCAACTTCGGGAATTGTGCCAGCTATTCGACGCTTTGCCTTGGAATCGCCTGCATTGCGCCCGAAACTCGCCATCAGCCTCAATGCGCCCAATGATGCGGTTCGGAACAAAGTAATGCCCATCAACCAAAAGTGGCCAATTGAAGAAATCCTTGATGCAGTGCGTCAGGTCCCTCTTCGTCCACGCGAGAGAGTCACCCTGGAGTACGTCCTGTTGAAAGGTGTCACCGACCTCCCCGAACATGCCGAGCAAGTCGGGCGACTGATCCGTCGCTCTGGATTGCCGCTCAAAGTTAACCTCATCGCATGGAATCCCGGTCCAGAGATCCCTTTTCAGATGCCGGAGCCTTCGGCTGTAGATGGGTTCCGCAGAGCCCTGATGTCGGCGGGTGCCCTTGTTTACCTGCGAAAGCCACGCGGGCGCGACATTTTTGCGGCATGCGGTCAGTTGAAGAGAACGGTTGAGGTGATGCCGGCCTGATTCGTGGTCATCCTTGGGATAAGAAGGCTTGCCACTTGTCCCATCCTTACGATAGAAAGTGCTCATCACTGGTGTCCTTTGACTCTCCTGAAAAAGGAGCCTATCGTTCTTTCAAGCTATATTGATCCGGCCCTGAAGAGTGTGACCTATGCGGCATAGGCGACGTCTTTCTGTCCGAAGTAGTTTTCGACCCGGCCGGGCTGTTTCTGGATGCTTCGCAGGGCGCC
>JAJYJL010000952.1 GCA_021789565.1 Acidobacteriota bacterium | reverse complement strand
CGGTCGAAAGCTTGCAGATTATCGACGACCGCCTTTGCCTGTTCCTTTGAGGCAAGTCCTACCCAGAGGGGGTAAAAAGTCGTCGCATAAGAATATCTGGACTGGACCCCGTTCTTGAAATCGTAATCGTAATAGAGTCCGAGCGAAGGGCTCCACAGGTACTGGTTGACCTTCTGGCGGCGGGCGGCGGCTTTCTCAAGCCATTTAGTCGCCTCCTGCGGGTGTCCAAGTTCTTTGCTCATCCACGCGAGGTCCTCTTCAGTTTTGTAAAGCAGGCTGTTCAGTTCGACTGCTGCAAAGTCCTCAGTGCTGGCGCCAAACGGCCCAAAACGGAAGGTGACGTCAAATCCTGACTCGCGCATGCTCCGATCGCCTTTGTAAAACCTGCGCGTGAGTGCGAACCTTTCAATTACTTTTTCTTTGTTTTTCCCGAAGGGCTTTCGACCCGCGCCGGAATTCATGGTGAGAGAAAACACCGGTCCTATCACGTGTGAACTGTTGCTTTTGGTTACTTGTTCGAGATAAGGCTCGCTGCCCTGCGGATGAAGCAGGAAATACATGGCCACGTTCCTGTAATACTCGTCCGCGTCTGCGCCAAGTTCAGGCACCGGACCGTTGCCAAACCCATAATAGCGGGAAAGGCCGGTTGAACCGGCCAGATGCGGAGGCTCTGTCCAGAACTGATAGTTTTCCACCGCATGCTGATAGGCATTTTGGAGCCATGCTTTATTCGCTTGCCCCTTGGCCTTTTCGGCTTCATAGACGGCGCGGATCATCGAGGTCAGAAAGGGGGGTTGCGAGCGAGTCAGGTAATAGGTTCGATTGGCATTGAGCACTTCGCCGTAGTGATCGATTTCGAAGAAGAAGTTGTCAACAATGCCGCGCGCTAAATCAAGCCTGCCGTTTTCGAGGAGGCCCCGAATGATAAAGTAACTGTCCCAGCCGTACATCTCGTTGAACATGCCCCCCGGAACTACATAGGGTTTGGGGAGATAGAGCAGCCCCTGAGGCTTGATGGCGCTGGGGTCAATGTCTCCCAGTTTCTTGATGACGGACGGCAAATGGCCCACCTGAACCTGACACCCTGACTCGATGTTCTTCAGGCTGGTGGGTTCTGGAAAATCCGCGGGAAGGTAAAGGGTGGATTGTGCATTAGTTTTGGGGTCTTTAAAAGTTTTGCATTCCGTCATTGACCGGGTCAGCGTATTCCAGCCGTTGGAAATATAGAGCAGAATCTGCTGGACGCCGATGGCCGTTGTCGTATCGGCAGCGCGGGTGACTTTCGATGGAAGGACCGCCAGGCTTGCTGCGAAGATGAAATAAAGGAGTATTGACAGGACGTTTCGTGTTTTCTTCATAAGCTAAGAACTATATTATCCCCCTACCTTCTTGTTCAACCCATGTTTGCCTGCGGCCCGTTTGCCCTTGGCGGCAATTGTGGCGGCGCACCGCTTTTATTGACCCCGTAGACGCTTTTCTGTCAGAATCCTCTAGGAACAGGAACTATGCCGGACACACTTCCACGGACCCACGAAATACTCGCCGCCACCAGGCTTGAGCACGTCCGCTACGCCATCCGCGACCTTGCCGTGTTGGCGGAGGATTTGACGCGCCAGGGCAAGCAGATCCTTCCCCTCAACATTGGCGACCCGGTGACGTTTGATTTCAAGACTCCGGCGCACCTGATTGAGGCTGCCGCCAGGGCCATGCGCGATGGCCACAACGGTTACGCGTCGTCACTGGGAGTGAAACCGGCGCTTGAGGCCATTCGGGCAGAGGCGGAATCGAAAGGGATCAGAAACATCCAGAGCGTGTTTGTCACCGAGGGCGTCAGTGAAGCTGTCGACGTTGTTCTCACGGCGCTGTTGGAGCCGCACCAGAGCGTTTTGACGCCGTTGCCAGACTATCCGCTCTATGATGCGGTCCTGGCGAAACTGAGCGCTCAACCTAACTCTTACAATCTGGATGAGAGCAACGATTGGCAGCCGGACGTTGAGCACCTGGAAAGCCGGGTGACAGAGAATACCCGCGGGCTGGTTGTAATCAACCCCAACAACCCAACCGGTGCGGTCTACTCGCGGGCGACGCTTGAAAAGATTGTGGAAGTTGCGCGCCGCTACAACCTGGTTATCTTCGCCGATGAAATCTACGCCAGGCTGATTCTGGACGGTGAGCCTCACATTTCGATCGCCAGCCTGGCTCCCGACGTTCCCGTTGTCACCTTTGGGGGGCTATCCAAAGAGTATCTGGTGCCGGGCTGGCGGCTGGGGTGGGGCATTGTGAGCGGCAACCCGGCGGTGGTCACTCCCTATGTTGAAGGAATCCACAAGCTGCTACGGGCGCGGCTGTCGGCGAATCATCCGCTGCAGTATGCGATCCCGGCGGCGCTCCAGGGGCCGAAGGACCACATCAACGAAACCGTGGACAAGCTTCGCAGGCGGCGCGACCTGGTGATGCAATGGGCAGAGAAGACCGGGCGCGCGAACTGCGTGAGTCCGCGCGGGGCTTTTTATGCGTTTCCCCGCCTCGATATCCCCGAGAGTGACGACGACTTCGTGCGGGGTCTTCTGGCTGAGGAGCAGGTCCTGGTGGTGCACGGCAGCGGCTTCGGAGAAGCTCCGGGGACCCGGCATATCCGGATTGTGTTCCTGCCGCCCGAGCCGGTACTCGAGCAGGCGCTGGGCAAGATCACCCAATACCTTGAAAAACGCTGGCCGTGACGTTGTCATATTGGCACCTTTTTTTGGGGAGGGCTGCAACCGGTCTGAGACTTGACCCTGGCAGGATCTGTTTGATACAAAGATAGTTAGCCCAGATCCGGAGGCCGGTTTACTGGTTTCCCGCTTGTTGTTCAGTCCCATAGGCCTTGAACAAGCAGACCGAGACCACCATTTGCGGTTCGGCCGCGTTCGCGCTATCCTTAAATCCATCGAAAAAGTTCAGCGGGATTCTGGTCAAGGCTGTATTGGCTTGCGAGGCATTTGTGGGAAATCAGCCATCGAAAAACCAGGAGCAGGCAGCGGCCCGGGAATTTCCCAATCAGTATTGTCCGGTGTGCGGAAAGCGGTTGGAATCGAACCATTGCAAGATGGTCTGCCCTCGCTGCGGCTTTTTCATGTCCTGCTCGGAATTTGAATAAGATTTTCTCGTGACCAGAAGCATGGTGCGCGGGTAGAAGGATCTGTCTCGGTCCGCTGTGGCCTGAACCCAGGCGGCAATCTGAGGAGGCGCAAAATGGAATTGCACACGGTTACAAAAGAAGTGGATGGAGTGACGGTACTGTCGCTGGCGGGTCGCGTAACCCTGGGCGAGGAATGCAGCCAATTGCGGAGCACAATGAAGGAACTTCTGCGGCAAGGGAAGAAGCGCCTGGTGCTGGATCTTTCCAGGGTCACTTACATGGACAGCGCGGGCCTGGGAACCCTGGTGGCCGCATACACTTCCACCCGCAATGAAGGCGGGGATGTCCGCCTGGCCAGCATTACCGGGCGATTCAACGAATTGCTCAACATCACAAAACTGGTCACAATTTTCAGCATCCATGACAGCGTTGAGGACGCGGTGAAGTCTTTCGGCTGATCCCCGCCATCGCTCCGCAGGACCGTCCGGTCAACGGCTGCGCATCGCAGCGACATCGCCCGAACGTCGCATGCCGGCAGGGTGCGGGCGCTGCGCGCGCGCCGTAGCACCGTAGATTTCACGTTACCGGCCGGCGGGGTTGTCCATCCAATAGACCGCCAAGCCCGACAGCAGCTTGGGATAAAAGTCCGTCGACTTCTGCGGCA
>JAJYJL010000951.1 GCA_021789565.1 Acidobacteriota bacterium | reverse complement strand
ACTGGGCCATCATGTCAACAGCACTTCTCACTGCGGACTCGGGAAGAGCGCGGCGAACCCGGTTCTCTCTACGATTCGTTATTTCAGGCACGAGTATGATGCACATATACGCGATAAGCACTGCCCCGCGCTGGTCTGCCCGAGTCTCATAGACTTTGTTGTTATTGAAGAGAAGTGCAAGATGTGCGGCATGTGCTATCGAAACTGCCCATCCGGCGCCATTATATGGGAAAAGAAGAAAGTCGCCCGAATCGATACGGAGAAATGTACGAAATGCCGAACTTGCATCATGAATTGCAGGTTCGGAGCGATCAGATAACTTCCGGTTAGAAGTGGACCAGGGCGTTTCAGCTCAGGCTGCTTTAGACCGTCCATAAACACTTTTGTGAGTAAGTTTCTATGGTTACCTTGACCATCGACGGCGTTGAAGTTACTGTCGAGCGCGGTGCGTCCATTCTGGAAGCCGCTCAAAAAGCCGGAATTCGGATTCCGACCCTCTGTCACGATAAGAGACTCGTGCCGTACGGGTCGTGTCGTTTGTGTATGGTTGAGGTGACGGCCCGGGGCCGAACCCGTACTATGCCAGCGTGCTTCAATCCGGCTCGTGACGGAATGGAAGTTGCCACTCACACGCCGAAACTTGTCGAAAGTCGCCGAATGCAGCTCCAGCTGCTCCTTCGGTCACATCCTCTGCTTTGCCCCAGTTGTGATGCCGCAGGCAATTGTCGTCTCCAGGACCTGGTCCACGAATATGAGATAGCAGAACTCCCTTTTCCGCGGGAGTCGCGCTACTTCCACGTTGACAATGAATCTCATTTCATCCGGTTCAACATGAACCTGTGCATAAAATGCGGGATGTGCGTGCGCATTTGCGATGAGATCCAGGGTGAAAACGAGTTGAGCTTCATTGAGAGAGGAATGAAGTGCGAAGTTTCCACTGATTTCGGACGCCCCTTGAATTGTGAATTCTGCGGCCAATGTGCGTCTATCTGCCCTGTGGGGGCCATCTCTTCCAAATGGCTTGTGGGGACCGGACGTGAGTTTGAATTGAAGAAGACCTACACCACTTGCTCATTTTGCAGCCTTGGTTGCATGTTGACTCTCGGGACCAAGGACAAGAACATTGTGTACGTCACTTCTCCCGCCACCAGTGCCAATGCAGGAAACCTCTGCGTGAAGGGTCGGTACGGTTGGCCTTACATCTATTCCCAGGAAAGGCTCACCAAGCCCTTGATCCGAAAGGACGGATCTTTGCAGGAAGTGGAGTGGAACGAGGCCCTTAGCTTTGTGGCGAATGGCTTAAGTAAAATAAAGAACTCTTCGGGACCTTCAAGCCTGGCAGCGTTAGGGTCCGAGCGACTTACTAACGAAGAGGCTTACGTCTTCAACCGGTTTGTACGAACCGTCATGGAAACTCCGCACCTCGACCATGCCGGAGGATTTGGATACAGAGCACTTGTGGACGGGCTGGGACCGTCGCTGGGATATCCGGCCGGCACCAATTCCATTCGTGAGATTAGACATGCTGAGGTGATTGTTCTTGTCGGTGCCGATCTCACAGAGACTCATCCTATAGCCAAGAACGAGGTTATAAATGCTGCGGCTTGCAACAAGGCAAGGGTAATTGTTATAGATTCGGTAAGAACGAAGCTTACGGATCGTCCGGGTCTCTATCTGCTGGGCAAGCCCGGGTTGGAACACCTTGTGGTCAATGCCATGCTCAAGTGGATTGTTGACCAGGGACTCTATGACAAAACAGCCTTGGATCTCAAAACGGAAGGCTTGGACGATCTTATTGCCTCGCTCTCCGATTACTCCCCCGAGAACGTGGCTAAACTAACCGGGGTAGATGCAGCACTCATTCGGGAGGCAGCCGGCGAGTATGCCAAGGCCACAACTGCAACAATCATCCTGACTGAGGGGATGAACCGCTTTGGTTACAATGTTGAAACTGCTCAAGCCGCGGCTAATCTTGCTCTCGTAACCGGTCGCATCGGTAAAGATGCGTGCGGGGTACATATTTTTGGCGAAAAGGCGAACTCCCAGGGCGCCATTGATATGGGGTTGGCTCCTGAACTTCTGCCCGGTTTCCACAGCATCACAGATGAAGCTGCTCGAACGAAGTTCGAAGCGGCATGGGATGCCAAACTGCCTCAGGAAAAGGGCATGAGTGCCGCGGAGCTCCTTGCTAAAGCTGAGAGCGGTGAAATTAAAGGACTTTACGTGGTCGGCGAGAATCCGATTGATACCTATCCCGATCGAGCGCAGATCGAGAGGGCTTTGGCCAAGCTTGAATTTCTCGTTGTTCAGGATCTGTTCGCCACTTCTACTGCCAAAATGGCACACGCGGTCCTTCCGGTGGCTTCCTTTGCCGAAAAGATCGGAACCTATACCAGCGCGGACAGATTTATACAACGTTTGCGCCCCGTGCTCAAAACAACCGGCGGCAAGGGTGATCTGGAAATCTTCACGGCCCTTGCAGCGCTTATGGGCAAGCCCTCGATGACCTATGCCGGTCCGGAACAGATTATGGAAGAGATAGCCGACCTTGTGAGTGTGTATAAAGGAGTTTCCTATGACCGGATTGCCGATGGAGGCATTCACTGGCCGTGCGTAGATGCTGAAGATACCGGCAAGAAGCTTCTTTACGAGGGAGGCTTCCCTGCCGGCAAGGCGAAATTTGTGCCTCCGGCTGCGATCCGGGCATCGGTTTCCAATGAACTGCCGATGTACCTGATTCCAGGAATACTCAAGTTCCATTCAGGTTCGATGTCGCAGTGGAGCGCTGCAATGATGGAAGTCTGTCCGAACGCCGACGCGGAGATGAGCCCTAAAGATCTCAAAGCGTTGGGATTGGCGGCCGGAGACACGGTTAAGATTACCAATGCCGAAGGGACCTCCATACAGGTGAAGGTGAGACCGTCCCGTCGAGCACTGGAAAGTTCCATCATAGTCCCTCAACATTTTCCGGATAATAGGCTGAACAGCGTCACCCGGTGGAATCAGCCGGTGGTCAAAGTAAAAGTTGAAAAGATAGCAAGCTGAAGAGGTTGCGTACATGGAATCCGCCCTCCCTATCATCCTGGTGGTCGTGAAGGTCCTGCTCGTCATAGTTGCAGTTTTGACTTTCGTGGCATACCTGACGCTGATTGAACGTAAAGTCCTTGGCTGGATACAGGTCAGGATCGGTCCTAACCGAGTGGGGCCGTGGGGTCTCCTTCAGCCGCTGGCGGACGGGGCCAAGCTCTTCATGAAAGAGGAAATCACGGTATCCGGCGCCAATAAAATGGTCTACCTCGTCGCCCCCTTAATTGTGGTTGTCTGCGCATTGATTCCCTTTGCGGTAATACCTTTCGCAAAAGGCTTGGGACTGGAACACATTTTGGGACCTCTAGCTTCCAAGTACGGCCTTAACGAAGGTGTTGTCTCCAATCTGAATGTAGGGATACTGTACATTTTCGCCATCTCATCGCTGGGCGTTTACGGCGTGGTGCTCGGAGGATGGGCTTCCAACAACAAATACTCACTGCTGGGCTCAATTCGTTCCAGCGCTCAGATGATAAGTTATGAACTGGGATTGAGCCTTTCCGTTCTGGGAGTTCTACTTCTAGCGGGTTCGCTTGATCTGGTGCAAATCGTTCAGGCCCAGAACACAATTCTGAAGTGGTACGTCTTTCGGCAGCCGCTGGGTTTCATCTTGTTCATGATAGCCGGCAGTGCCGAGATCGCCCGCACCCCGTTTGACCTCATCGAGTGCGAAAATGAACTGGTTGCGGGTTATCAGACCGAGTA
>JAJYJL010000950.1 GCA_021789565.1 Acidobacteriota bacterium | reverse complement strand
CTTTTCCCAGAAGCTGCGCTCGAAATCGTCTCCCTCAATACTCTTAACAAGCTGATAATTTGAGACCAGGTAGGCCCGCAGGGGAGCCAGATGATTGGTGCTGTGTGCGACTTCAGGCGGCATGTCAAGCTTGGAATTCCAGTAAATATATTTCACCAGGTGTTTCTTGAGACCCTCGATCGTCGCCTGAACCTGTTCCGGCCGAGTGTAGTCCGAGGAAGTTACGAAAGGTATGGGTGATGGGTCGCGCAGATCGAGCAGATAGCTGAGCTCATTGTTCCCAAAGAAATAATCGCCGGGCTGGGTGTGGTCAAGCAAAAACTGGATCTCTTCATACTGGACCTGATTGAGCACCATTATGCGGCCAATGGGAAGCTTGACCTCCTTGTGCCATCCAAACAGCCGCCCGTGCCACTCACCCAGCGCGATGAACAGGACGATCACCCAGACGCCGGTAGTCCGAATCGTTCGGAAACGCCCCGGTGAATTGAGGAACCAGACAAAGAGAATCACGCCGGGAGCCGACACCGTGCACAACCTCAACCAAGTGGGTGATAATGCCACACCGAGGAACAGCATTGCCCCGATGAGGGTTATCAGCACCAGGCGGTCCCACGGCTCCGAAGGCTTGTCATCTTTCTCATCCCGATATCGAACGAAAAAGAGAATGTAAATAAGGGGCACTAACAAATAGATGGAGCCCCAAATTACAAGCGCCGGCAATCGGTACCAGGGGTGATGGGGCGGCATGTCGGTCATATAAACGTGAAACGAGTTTCCAAACAGGGAGGAGTAGTACCGAACATTGAACAGAACTGTTTCATAGAAAAACGTGCTCAGACCCGCCCGAAAAATGAAATAAGCATTGAACACCAGGAGCACGATGCCAAAAGGAAACCAGATGTAGGCCTGGGCCCTGCGAAAGTTTTCCCAACTTAACTGGTGGGTTACGGCCGCCCACAGCAGGAACAGCGCCAGGCCGATCTCCGCGGGCAGTCCGCTCGACTGCGTAAAGCACATGGCCAGTCCACAAAGCGCGCCGGCACCCACCAGCCGCAGGGCCGTGATGTTTGCAACAAGCAGGGCCAGCGCCGCCATCACAAACAGCGTGCTGAACCAATGGTGCGTGGCGTCAAGCTGGCTGCGGAAAGGAATCACCAGGAACAACACAGCAGGCAGGTAGGCTGCAATGCCCGAAATGATCTTTCTGGAAATGGAAATCATCAGGTAGGCCGTGGATAGCCCGAGCACAATCAAAGTCACATTGGGTATCCATGCATGAATTCCCAAAATCTCAAACAGGATGAAGTAGAAAACTTCAGTTGCGGGCAGCGTGAGTTCAAAAAAATCCCGGTAAATCACCTGGCCGTGCTGCATGCGTTGCGCGTTGAACAGAAAGTTTGTCGCGTCCGTTGAAGGGAAGTGGATGGGAACAGCGGGCAGAAAAAAGAGGTTCAGATATAAATAAACAAAACCGCCGACAAGGATGGAGGCGGTCATCAGGACGGACCGGTCTTTGCTAAAGAACTCCATAATAAGGCGTTGCCTGAAAAGCTTCCTGAAAACACCCGCCCGGGGCAAATGGAAATCCTTGGTCCTGTCGGATGCCGTCACACAGACTACGAGATTCTAATGGACGCGGGTGTGTGTGATCAAGCTCGAAAACAAACAGCTCAAACCAATTGTGCGCTGCAAACTCTTTGCGTGGCAACACATCGTGCAGCTAATTCTTCACCGCGTCGAAAACCGCTTCGGAAGACGAGCTTAAATCAACCGCCAGTTTCTTTTGAAACAAGCGGCGAGTGCACCACTTGAATTGCTTGAGAAGTCTAAGCAAACTCACCAATCCCACGTAGGTCCCCATGTAACAGAATCTCACCCACGGGTCGCCGCCAAGGGCCTGGATTCCGTGGCGAAGCAGCAAGCGCCCTTCGGAGGTTGAGCACGTGGGGAGGAAGCGCACCGAATACTGCCTGATGACGCTTCGCGCCAGGGCTTCGACTTGGGGATCTTTGCAGCCTTCCTTCAACGTCTGGGAATAAAGTTTTAGCCAGGCCCGGAATGAATCACCGCCCTTGTTCGTCAGATTGTCCTCATGCCGCCGGTAGAGATAGAGCCTTTGCTTCAGGCAAACGCAAAATGCTCCTGCCATCAAGGCCCGGAACATCCAGTCGATGTCCTCGGAGAACCATCCAAATGTCTCCACGTCATAAGGGCCGGTACGGTCGTAAAGGCCTTTTGAAAACACCATGCCGGAGGGTGAGAAGGCCTGAATAACATCGAAGAGTTCGCGCGGCGAGCGCGCCGGGCCGCACACTGTGGGAAGACGTCGATGCAAAGCCGCTTCGGTAACAACCCCGCCGTCGCTTCGGATAATGATTGCCTCGCACAGCACCACCCCGGCCTGCGGGTTTGAGTTCAGGGCTTGCTGCATCGCGCTCAGATAATGGGTCGACCAAAGGTCGTCCGCATCAAGAAAAGCAATGTGTGTGCCCCGGGCGGCGCGAACTCCTGCATTCCGGGTGTCGGCGGGCCCGGTATGAGCCTTTTTCACATATTGGAAATCCTGAAATCGTGGACGAAACTGCTCCACCACTTCTTCCGTATTGTCGGTTGAACCGTCGTCAACAATCAGGAGCTCAAAATCCTGCAGCGTCTGGGCGGCAACCGTTCGCAACGTGTCCGGCAGAAGATGCGCGTAGTTGTAGGTACAAATGACGACTGAAAATTTCATATCGATGATGCACCCACATACTGTTCAGTTAGCGCCGGCAGTGTAGCCCGGCCCGGCCGGCGGCCATTCATCCAGACGAGGACATCGAAATTCTTCATAGGCTTTGAAAGATTATTTCAGGCGGTGCAGTCAGATCAACCTGTTGTGCGCCGGCACGGCGGTCTCGAATCAGGCGTTTTACCCACTTGAACGGCCTCAGCGCGTAACTCGATCCCAGATAGGTTGAGAGATAAGCGCAACGGAGGATGAGGTCTCCCTGCAAGGCCTCGAGCGTCCGGGCAAGCAGCGGTCTGCCTTCCGCAGGCGAACAGATACCAAGCAGCCGAAGGACGTAGCCGCGCGTAAAGTTTCTGGCTCTGCGTTCGCATTCCGGTCCCAGTCGACTGCTCTTCAACTGCTCCTTGTAGATTTTGAGCAATGTGTCCAGGAAGGCGATTGCATTGTTCGTCAGGTTGCCGCCGTGCAAGCGATACAGGAACAGTTTCCGGTCGATCCGCGCGCAATAAGCTTTGGCCATTGCAGCCCGGACAACCCAATCCATGTCGTCACCGTGCAGGAGGCGAACGTCAAACCCGCCAAGCCGCCCATAGAGTGACTTTCGAAACACCATGCCGGATGGCAGAAAGTGGGTGCACAAGGAGAACAAACTGTCCACGGAGTCGATCGTGCCATCGAGCGCGCGCAGCCCGGCTGGGAAAACCGGGCGAAGGACCATGCCATTGCCTTGAATACGGAGGCCGTCACAGAACAGCACTTCCGTCTGCGGGCTGGATTGGAATTTGCTCTGGACTGTTTCCAGATAGTGCGGCGACCAGATGTCATCGGCGTCCAGAATCGCCACGTGCGTTCCACGGGCCCTCTGCACGCCATAGTTTCGGGAGTCGGCGGGGCCCGCATTCGATTTTTTCAGGTAATGCAAATCCCGGAATGGTGGGCGAAACCGCTCCACGACTTCTTCCGTGTTATCGGTTGAGCCGTCGTCAACAATCAAAAGTTCAAAGTCCTGCACCGTTTGTGAGGCCAGGGCCCGCAAGGCGTCGGGCAGCAGGTGAGCGTAGTTG
>JAJYJL010000949.1 GCA_021789565.1 Acidobacteriota bacterium | reverse complement strand
CTTGACTATTGACATGAGGCGAGCTAGGATTTCTTGTCGATAGTTGAGGGGGAGCGAGAATGGGTAAGCCAACCGATTTGGTCCAAGGCACGTTGGACCTCCTGATCCTGAAGACGATTGCGCCTGAACCGATGCACGGTTGGGGGATTGCGCAACGCATTCGGCAGGTGTCCGGGGAAGTGCTCCAGGTGAATCAGGGAGCCCTTTATCCTGCCCTCCATCGCCTTGAGCAAAACGGATGGATCAAGGCGAAGTGGAGCGAATCGGACAACAATCGTCGGGCAAAGTTCTATTCGGTGACGCAGGCGGGCCGCAAGTATTTGGAGCGTGAGGAAGCAAACTGGATAAGGCTCTCGACCGCTATCGGCCTCGTGTTGGAAAACTCGTGAGGTAGTACTGCCATGATGCGTTGGATCTACAAATTGCCTCTTCGACTCCGATCGCTCTTTCGCAAAGGCCGCGTCGAGGACGAGCTGAGCGAAGAACTGCGCTTCCACTTGGAAAAACAGATCGAACAGAACATCGCGAGCGGCATGACCGCAGAAGAGGCGCGCTACGCCGCGCTGCGAACGTTCGGCGGCGTTGAGCATATGAAAGAAGAATGCCGGGACGCCTGGGGCGTGCGCTTCATCGAAGAACTTGTTCAGGACATTCGCTACGGCCTGCGGCAATTACGTCGCAATCCGAGCTTTACCGCCGTCGCTGTAATTACGCTCGCGCTCGGCATCGGGGCCAATGGCGCCATCTTCAGCGTGCTTTACCGCGGACCTCCTGCGCCCGTTGCCCTATCCTCACGCCGAGCGTCTGGTGATGTTCGGGATGGTTGTTCCGGCGATCGTTTCCCGCCCCTTCCTCTTCGGCTCGTCCTACTTGGAGCTGCGCAATGCCCAAACGCCCTTCGAATCCATGGCATCCTGGAGGCCCGGCGTCAGCGGATGCGACCTCGCGAGGCCACAGCCGGCACGAATGCCCTGCGCTCGGGTGGAGTCCAGTTTTCTGCCGACGTTTGGTGTCAATCCCGTTCTCGGGCGGAACTTCACATCCGAGGAAGACCAACCCGATGCGCCGCAAGTGTGTCTGATCTCCTATGGACTGTGGCGGAGCCTGTTCGTGGGCAATCCAGCGGCCCTTGGCCAAGTGCTTTCAATTGATGGGAAACCGACCAGAATCATCGGCGTCCTGCCCCCGCGATTCGAGTGGCCCACGCTCGCCCGCGTGGACATTGTTCTGCCTGAGCAACTGCCCGCCTCTGAAGCCCGCGCGCAGCTTCAACCGATCGTCGACCAGTTTATACAGTCTGCTCCACCGATGTTTCGCAAGGAAATCCGCTTGGGACTTATTTCGGTTCGCGAGGACCAAGTTGGCTCCATTCGCCGGGCCCTTTGGGTTCTTTTCGGGGCGACGCTCGCCCTGCTGTTGCTCGCCTCGGCGAACGTCACAAACCTGCTCCTGGCGCGCGGTGAGGTTCGCCAGCGAGAACTTGCGGTGCGTGCCGCGCTGGGGGCGAGCCGCTGGCGTCTGACGCGGCTCCAACTCATCGAGAGTATCCTCCTCGGTCTGGGAGGCGGGACTGTTGGTGCGGGGCTTGCGTTTCTGGTGCTGCACATATGCATCGCGCTGGCGCCGACTGGGATCCCCCGCATCGGGCAGGTGCATTTGGGGCTGCCCGGGATTTTTCTCATTGTAGGAATGTCACTCCTTTCGGGCGCGCTCTGTGGCCTGGGATCATCGTTGGTCGTTCGGCCGACCAGCCTGATCCTCGCTGGTCGCTCCATCGGTGCCACCAGCAGAAGGTTGGGGTCTGCTCTCGTCGCTACGCAGGTCGCTTTGTCGCTTGTGCTTCTCGCGGGCGCTGGTTTACTTCTGGATACGCTCCGAAACATCGAAAACATTCCCTTAGGGATGGACACGAACCACATTGTCACTGCTGAGATCACCCTCGGCAACCAGTCTTACGGGCATGCAGGTGAAGCAACACAATTTTTTCAACAATTGGAAACCAAGCTAAGCGCCCTGCCGACCGTCACCGGCGTAGTGGTGAGTGACTCCCTGCCACCATCCGGCGCCGAGCGCAGCCGCCCATTTTTTGCCATTCACGTCGAGGGCCGCCCAGCCTTTGAAAAGGGGACAGGGGGCATGGTAGCTTGGCGAGCCGTTACACCAGGCTACTTCGGGTTCGTCGACATCCCGATCATAGAGGGTCGCGGGTTCGTTGCGAGCGATCGCGATCCTGATGTCAATGTAATCGTTCTCAGCAAAGCGCTGGCGGGCCGCCTGCTTCCCGGCGAGAATCCCGTCGGTCAAAGCGTGCAGTTAACTGCGCCTTCGGGGCCGTGGTACGACGTTGTCGGCGTCGCTGGGAATGTAAAGAACGCGGGACTGATCCGGCTAGCCGACCCTGAGTACTACGTTGTGCGCAAGAACGAGCCGGACCTCGGACTGGCCGGGGCGATGCCTCCTGGCGGCTTCCGGCACACCTTTTTTCTCGTGAAAAGTCCGCTCGCTACCAGTGATGTCGAGAGCATGGTGCGGGGGGCAATCGCTTCGCTTGATCCGACCTTACCGGCGACAGTCTCAACGCTTGACGCCCGTGTCGGTCGCCTGCTCGTGGGGCCGCGGTTCGATGCAGCGCTCATTAGCTTGTTCGCCACACTCGGACTACTGCTCGCGGCGATTGGCCTCTATGGCATGGTCTCATACTCGGTGGCACGGCGCACGCACGAAATCGGCATTCGCATGGCGCTGGGGGCGAGACGGCAGCATGTACTGAAGCTGATCCTCGGCAAAGGATTTAGGTTGACACTCATTGGAATTGGAATCGGGATATTCGGCGCCCTGGTGCTGACACGGTTTCTGTCGAGCCTGCTCTTTGGCGTGAAGCCTACCAACCCGCTGACGTTTATTCTTGTCTCGCTGATTTTGATCGTCGTGGCGCTCCTGGCGAGTTACATCCCTGCCCGGCGGGCGACGAAAGTGGACCCGATGGTGGCCCTGAGATATGAATAACCGAACTGGCCGACACAGAATGTCGGCTCCCCGCAACTGCAACGGATCCTCTCTCTTGGACAGGCGCGCAAGTACAAACAATAAGTAAGGATGCACTTCTCATTGTGTCCCCTGCGCCGCCTGGGAACGCGCAGCCTGAAGGGCCAGTTGGTCCGCACGGTTCTGGTCCACGTGGTCGCCGTGTCCGGCGGTCCATTCCCACTGAATCTCGTGCTTCTGAGCGAGCTGATCGAGTTGGTCCCAGAGGTCCTGGTTCAGCACAGGCTCGCCATTACATTTGATCCAGCCGTTAGCTTTCCACTTCGGCAAGAACTGGGAAATGCCTTTCTTGAGGTATTGAGAATCACTTACTAAATGTACGCGGCATGGCGCTTTCAGTGCGCGCAGACCTTCGATGGCAGCCATCAACTCCATCCGGTTGGAAGTTGTCTCCTGATCGCTGCCGCTCATCTCACGCTCCTGGTCGCCGCAGCGAAGAATACATGCCCAGCCGCCAGGGCCAGGGTTTCCGATGCAACTTCCATCGGTCACAATGGTTACTTCACGCATTGCACATTCACCTCCTCTCTGATCGTCTCGGTCGTGCTCACGTTGCCACTGTGAAGTCGCAACCCTTCACGGTCAGACGAATCCTGGTTGCCACCAATCTTTCAAACATGGCACGCAGATGCGGCGACTATCTATGTGCCAGTGCACTCTTCTGTGAACGGATTTCCACCGCGAGGATTTTCGCGCAACACGTCATCACAACTGCGTCAAGCCGCGCGAACATGCGTACACCAAATTACAAAGGTACTGCGCCACGAGTG
>JAJYJL010000948.1 GCA_021789565.1 Acidobacteriota bacterium | reverse complement strand
ACTTCGCGCGCCAGCCGCGTGCGGTTCTCAAACGAGCCGCCGTATTCGTCCTGCCGGTGGTTGCTGAAGGGGGAAAGGAATTCGTGGATCAGGTATCCGTGCGCTCCGTGGATCTCGACAAGGTCGAACCCTGCCTGGCGGGCGCGGCGGACAGCCTGCGCAAAGGCTTCTGTGATGCCGCGAATGCCCTGCAATGTCAGAGGCTGCGGCTCAGGATAATTTTCGCTGAACGGATCGCTGCCGGGCCCGAGGACCTGCCAGCCGCCTTCACTTTTCGGCACGGCGTCCTGGCCTCTCCACGGCGCATAGGTGCTGGCTTTGCGGCCGGCATGCGCCAACTGAATTCCGGCAAGCGCGCCCTGCTGGTGGATAAAGCCGACGATGCGCGCCAGGATTTCAATATGGCCGTCGTCCCAAATCCCGAGGTCTTCCGGGCTGATTCTACCTTCCGGCAGCACAGCGGTCGCCTCCGTCATCACCAGCGCGGCCCCGCCCGCAGCCCGGCTGCCCAGGTGGACCAGGTGCCAGTCCGTTGCATAACCATCCGTGCTGGAATACTGGCACATGGGCGAGACGGCGATTCGATTGCGCAGCGTCACGCTGCGAATTGTAAGCGGGTCAAACAGGTTCGACATTCTTCTTCACCTCGATCGCTTCAGCGAAAAATTTCAGCGTAAGAACTTTGGATGCGGGGCCGTCCTGCCACGTTTCAGGATGTTGCCTCGCTTAACGGGGCCCGGTCCTGGGAATCAGCCACACGGCAGAAGGAGGCTGATTGCTCACGTTCTTTTAGCAACCCGCTAAACTTCAAGGCCGATGGAGCGCATCAGTTTGAGCGCGTTGCTGGTCTGGACGATGCCTGGGGTCAACTTGTAGTCAAAACGAAGCTGGCCGTCTTCCAGATGGTCCTCAAAGTGGAAGTTGGCGGCCCGTGGTCCCAAGTGATCAACCATCTGCGCCAGCGCCAGGTCGTGCGTAGTTACCAGGCCAATCGCTTCGCGTTCGACAAGACTCCGCACCAGGCCTTCGGCGCCGATCTTCCGATCATGTGAATTCGTGCCGTTCAACAATTCATCAAGCAGGAAGAGCACCGGCACAGAACCTTTGGCCAGTTCAGTGATCAATTTCAGGCGCGTGATTTCGGCGTAAAAACGGGAAACGCCTCCCTGGAGCGAATCGAGGACGCAAATGGATGCAGCCACCACGAGCGGCGAGAGGCGCAGACGCCTGGCGCGGACCGGAGCGCCGCACTGTGCCAGTACCGCGTTGATTCCCACAGCGCGGATCAGGGTGCTTTTGCCGGCCATGTTGGGGCCGCTGACGATCATCAGGCGCAAATCTCCGCCGAGAGAGAGATTGTTTCGTACGGCCTTCGCTTCGGGCAGCAAAGGATGGGCAAAGTCTTCGGCCTGGAACAGCCCCTGCTCGGGCGATGTGAATTCAGGGAAAACATCGGCCGGGTGCTCATAGGAGTAACCCGCGAGGGCGCAAAGCGCTTCCATTTCGCCTACGGCTGCCAGCCAGCCTCTAATTGATGGCCCGAATTCCTTGCGCCAGGCTTCAATGGCAAAAGCGACTTGCAGGCTCCAGAAAACGAATGGGTTCATATCCCCAACCACAGGGTTTCGCCGGGATTCCATATATTCAACCAGCCGACTCAGGCGAGCGATGGCGCGTGGGGGACACGCGCCCTCGGTTTTCAATGCCGACTGCAACGCAACGAGCTTCGGTGCTGAGAACTCTTCCCGCTCGAGACGTTCCAGAACGACGGCAAGCACTGCCAGGTTCTGCCCGACGGCTTCGGTGGATGGCAGCTTCCGCCCTCCGGGTCTGGTGAGCAACCCCAGGTCCGGGACGATTTGCTGGACACGTACACTGAACCGGGAATTGAAAAACAGATTGACCGTGCTGGACAGCAGAGCCAGTTCCCACCAGCCCCAACTGAACCACGCCGCAATGCTGAATAACCATGCACCCGCCAGCACAAAGCCTGCCGCGCGAGCCAGACCGGACTTCAGAACAGCGGGAGCTTCAGCCCAGTCCGCCAGAACATCGGGGTGGACTTTGGAGCGGACATCTTCTCCCAGAACGCTGAGATCTTCACGAATATCCAACCTTGTTCTCAAATCAGTAATGGCGGCCTGGCGGTCGCGGACTTCATCAACAGGGGCGGGCGACAGCAGCCATTGGGCCAGCGCATTTTCGCCGACCCCGGTCCGGGCTGTGCAGAGAAGTTCAAACAACGAACCCTTGCCGAAAAGGTCAAGGTCGCGCGCATAGGGGTGTGACGGGTCGAGGAAATGCTCGCCGCTTTCGCCAGCGCCGACCCAGCGATTGTCGAGACGTGCGAGTGCCCGCTCGTAAAAAGCGATGGCACGTTCACCCTTGCTCCTCGACCGGAGCACACGGGCGAGAGCGCTTGCGGAGATTGCCAGCGCCGCCGCCGGAACAAGGACCCATAAAACGGATACCGATCGTGAACCCAGCGCCCACGCGAGGACTACAAGGCCCACCAACGCAATGGCCACGTTTATCCGGCCGAGCAATTGGTGACGGCTGTCGAGCTGCGACTGCGACTCCCGGAGTGCTTCAAACCGTGCGGTGTATTCGAACTTGGGGTCCTGTGACATTTTCAAGACCAAGTGTCTGATTGTACTCCAAGCATTGCCTCCACGCAGGAGACTATCCCTGAAACCAGGGAACAAATTTATCTGAGTATGCGTAATTTGTTGTAGAACTCAGAAGAAAAGAGGACAGCAATATGTTTTGCACTAACTGCGGGGCAAGCGTCATACCTGGGCAGGTTTTTTGCAGCAAATGCGGCATGCAGATTGTGGCAGCGGTGAATCCTCCCGCGCCGGAGCCGCCGGTGGAAGTGAAAAGCACGCCCGAATTGCCGGGTCAGAGCAGAGTCGGAAAACACATCAGGGTTCTTGCTATCCTCTGGCTGGTGATTTCCATTGTCCGCCTGATTCCGGCGTTTGGGCTGTGGTTTGGCAGTGGCATCGCGGTGCATTTCGTTCCATTCCCGATTCGAGCTTTTGTCTGGCCGATCGCAGGCGCCATTGGGGCTTTTCTGATGGCGACGTCCGTTGCCGGCATCCTGGCTGCATGGGGGCTGATGAATTATCGGCCGTGGGCCCGCATTCTGGCCGTGGTTCTGGGGGTCATTGCTCTGATTCACTTCCCCTTCGGAACCGCGCTTGGAATTTATACGCTCTGGGTTCTGCTGCCTGCTGCCTCTGAAAGGGAGTACCATCGCCTGGCGAGCGCGGCCTAGTAGCGGAAAAGATCTGGATGCAGGAAGGGGCCTGGCCGCATTCCTGATGGCCGTGCGGTTGGTTTCAGGTTGCGGGGAACGATCCTGATGCAACCACGGCCGACATGGGCCGGAAAGTCACGCGTAAATCCCGCGCAATTTAAGCGTGGTAGCGACGCGATCGATAGCCAGCATGTAGGCCGCGATGCGGTTGTTAACGTTGTGCATTTCGCCGTATTGAACTACGTCATTGAAAGCCGCAACCTGGATGTGCTTCAGCCGCTCGTTGACCATGCCTTCGGGCCAGAAGTAACCCTGCCGATCCTGCACCCATTCAAAGTAGGAAACGGTGACACCTCCGGCGTTGGCCAGGATGTCGGGCACCACAAAGACGCCGCGATCGAACAGGATGTCGTCGGCGGGGGGCGTGGTGGGGCTGTTGGCGCCCTCAACCAGGATGCGAGCCCTGATGTGTGCCGCATTCTTGCTGGTAATCACATTTTCGGTGGCGGCCGGAAGAAGAACATCGCAATCCAGTTCCAGGATTTCCTGCCTG
>JAJYJL010000947.1 GCA_021789565.1 Acidobacteriota bacterium | reverse complement strand
CGGAACGGGGGCGCCGGAAGGATCATAAACATGCCCGGTTACTGCCGCACTATTCCGCTGAGCAACGAGCGGCAGAGGCAGGACAATCGTAAGCAACGCAATTGCCAGAAGCTTCATTCGCACTAATAGCCTCCTTATGGCACAACAACTTACACCCAGCAGCCCGCGACGGGCCACAAGATTTGGGCTAAGTTTCTTCAGAGACTAGAAGAGATTATTCACTGAGACAGGCGGAATAGCGTGGCCTCCCAATGCACAGCCCCTTAGCGAACCCTTCAACTTTAAACTAACACGTAGTCCGCTCCCCAACCCCGACACAGAAGTACTTCAGTTTTTATAGGATTGCAATTCCACATCTAAGAGCTTATAGTCTATATCGGAATTTATGTCAACTATAAATTTAAAAAGAACCATGAGCATTTGAGACCAATTGCTCTCCTTTACCATGTATAATGGAAGTTTGCGAAATGCTTGTTTCAAAAATCTCAAATTTCTCGGGACAGCTTAAATAATGAGCAAACAGATTCCACCTGCTCTGGCAGGTGTTTTTGCGGCGTTACCCACCCCATATCAGGCAGACGGCACGCCAGACGTCGATAAGCTGCAAGGAATTCTAGACTTTCACATCCACAAACAATCTCCAGGACTCTGCGTTGGGGGGGTAACCGGCGAATACGCTACCTGTAGCGTAGAACAACGTTTGTCGCTTTTTCAGACCGTCAGTCGCTACATTAATGGGCGTGCTCCCTTGGTTTTCGGCATTGGAGGTGAGCATTTCGGCCACGTCCGGCGTTTGGCTCGCGCCGCCGCGGATTGCGGAGCAATCGCCCTCTTGCTGCCTTCTCCCTCATTCTTCAAATTCCGCTCCAGCGATTTGCTGGAATTTCTGAAGAATGTAGCAGCAGACCTGCCGTTGCCGGTACTTTTCTACAATGTTCCGCAATTTACCAGCGGACTGGCCATGGATGATGTATTAAGTCTAATTGATTCTGTGCCTAACGTCATAGGCCTTAAGGACAGCTCAGGTGTGCCGCAAAACCTTCCTTTTCTCCTCAAAGCCAAGCAGACTCGCCAGATGATCTTCTTTATTGGCAGTGATGGCCTTTTATTGGACGGCTTTGAAAATGGAGCTGATGGCTCAATCTCTGGAATCGCAGGCGTCTGCCCCGATTTGATTCGTGGGATTTATGAGAATTTTCGATCAGGGCAGAAGGAATCATCTAAACATCTGCAAACCATGCTCGACGAACTCATTGCCCATATCGACGGGTTTCCGCCACCCTGGGCGATCAAGCTGGCCTTGCAGGCTCGTGGCATCGAAAGCGGCGTTCTTAGCTGGCCATTGGGAGAGCATCTCCAATCGAAAGCCGAAGAGCTACAGGCGTGGTTTTTGGAATGGGTTGCCAGATCTGAAACGGCCTGCGGGGAATTAATACCAAAGTAACCCGTTCGATCCCATTTGCATCCCACCCCCTGTCGTAGAAAATTTATCACCGCAGGGCCCCTTATTCCAATAAGCCCGGTGGAGGAATCGCAAGATGGCCTTACCGACAAGGGTTACCTCATCGTCGTCCACAAACTCTCGAGGATTAGCGCTGGGACTCAAGATACTGAATTATCTCAGAACCGAGCGCCGGACAATGTCGCTGAGCGAAATGTCGGCATTGGTCAATCTTGGAAAACCCTCCGCCCTTAGGCTTCTCCGAACACTCGAAGCCTTGGGCTACGTGTCCCGCGATGATAGGAAAAACTATCAACTTGAGATTGGAGCCTTTGTGGCCGGAACCCAGGAAAACCTTGTGATTGGAACTAAAACTTGGCCGCGGCTGGAACCATAAATTGGCCAGTGGGCGTGTGAAGGAGCTTTATTTTCAGTGGGGCTGATCTCAAGTTTCTGAACTGCTGGAACCATAAAGTGGCCGTAAGTGCAAAATGGAACCATAACGTGGCCGCAAGTGCGAAGCTGTAAGAGGGGAGGGCTACCGTCCGCAGCATTTTTTGAATTTCTTTCCGCTCCCACAAGGGCAAGGCGCATTCCGTCCGAGCTTAGGTGCTTTTCGGCGATACGGCTCCGGCAGGTCCGGGTCCGCCAACAGAGGACTGAAACTCTCTTCGTCGTCCTCGATACTCTCTTCGTCTTCGTGGAAGCATGCCCACCACTCCATTTCCTCGACAACATCGGAGATCAACGTGTAGCGTCGCTTCGCTCTCTCCAGCGTGACCTCCGGGCCTTCAGCCACTGCTTCCGCAATCTCTTCCCAGGTAATGAATCCCGGATTGATCAGGCCCTCGTGATACGCCTGACGAAGATCCTCCTCAACCTCTACGGGGCAGAGATCGGCGCAGGCCGCAGCCAGACCATCCCACGCCATGCTGGGTTTTCGCTCCAGAGCGCGGAACAAGCCGCGGAAGTAGGTCATCACCTCATCCCGGCTCCGACTGCCGCAGACTACGAGTGTCAACATGCCGTCCAGCGCCGCGGAACGCACGTATTCGTTGGCCTGCTCATTTTCCACAAGTGATGTCATGCCGCAAACGTCGCCATCAGAAACCGAAGCGAGAATCCTGCCCAGGTCATCGGTCACGACGTCGCCTGCCAAGTCGAATGCCAATTCGCCAGGAGTGGAGAAGATTTGAACCAGAAAGGGATAGGCCCGCGTTTCCCGGAGCTGAGCCAGCAGGTACATGGCATAGATGTGAATCATGCGCTCCCCATCGCTGGCGAAGGACTCAGGATCGCGTGCTGCGGCCTCAAGAACTTCAAGAAGGGGCGGGATGGTCTCGTCACGGCGGGCGACCGCTTCCTGAACCGCAGCTTCGGGAAAGCGGCCTTCGTTTCGCTCGAGGTGCGAGAGGATTTCTTGAACGTCCATAGGGTCCAGATAAGCCTATCACGAGCTCGAAGGCATAGTAATGCGGTTGCCCGCCATGCCTTTGCAAGGTAGATCTGAAGGCCGCCCGATCGCCTTTGGGGTCCCCATCGAAGGTGAAAAAACGCTTGACAGCGGTGACGTATAAATGTATCTATACATTCGTACATGAGACGTGACACGCCTGAAGATGTCCATTCCTGGTTCACTAAAGCGATCCGACAGATGTGGCCGGTGGCCGTCGGATCGCTCGCGTTGAGACGGGGCCGCTGCATTCGACCGAACTGCCCGACCTGCGCCGCCGGACGGCTTCATTCCAACTACGCACTCTACGGCCGGCGTGGGGGCCGGCGATTTTCGATGTATGTCCCGGACCGACTGGTTCCCGAAGTGCGGAAGGCAATTCGGAACGGCCGCCGCCTGCATGAGTTGATCAACGAGGCGGGCGTACGGTATGTGGCAGCGTTGAAAACGGAGCGGAAGCGGAAAGCGAAGGGAGAGAAATCGCGGGGCTTGAGCTGACGCAACGGATTTCTGCGGCGTAAGTGCCGAAGAGGGGGGCGATGCTGAATCCGGAAGAACTCTCGGCTTGGTACAAGGAGCTAAATCTTTCCCGCCGAGCGCGGGGGGTGATTGATCACGTTCGATCCTCGGAGCCGGCCCGGCGGGTTGGGGGCGGCCGTCGGAACGTGAGTGGCTGCTATCCCAGCCGCAAGATGGGTGTGATGATCCAGTTTGAGAGCCACCGCGTTGAGCTCGCCGGCATTTACGAGATGGAGCACGACGATTCCGTGCTCGAATACTACGACCAATCGGGTTCGATCAAGCTGGATTACTTGAGCGCAGGCGGTCGTCGCTTGGGTGTGATCCACACCCCAGACTTCTTCGTTCTTCGCAAGGAGGCGGCGGGCTGGGAAGAATGGAAGACTGAAGATGAGCTCGTCCGGC
>JAJYJL010000946.1 GCA_021789565.1 Acidobacteriota bacterium | reverse complement strand
TCTGAGGCGATGAAGAGGTTGACATAAATTCCATGCTGGTCATGGAAATAAATCGAGTTGTTGAACTTGGAAAATTCCTCGATCCCTGTTCCGGTGCAGCACCAGAAGGAATCGTAAGGGGTGTTGTAATACTTCCACCAGCCATTCCCCAGCGGAAGGAAATAGCTCTTGAGCCCATGCGCATCCTGGGTTCCCAGGCGGCTGTTAAAGAGGGTCCGCTCGTAGTAATCCATCGCGCGCGGGTCGGCGGTCCAGCCAAAGATGTGCCGCGTCAGCTTCAGCATGTTGTATCCGCAGCAGCACTCCTCCATATCCTGGCCGATGTCCTTCGTCAGGTTCCCTGGACTGCCGAGCCAGTGCTCGCGGTAACTGGTCCCACCGCTGCAAAACGCCCGCCGGCCGGTAACTTCCTGCCAGAAATAATCAGCGATGCTGTGATAGCGCGTGTCTCCCGTCAGCTCGTATTGGCGGGCCGCACCGATGATCTTTGGAATGTTGGTATTCACATGCAGACCGGTCAATTCATCTCGGAACTCCGCGAGCGGGTCGAAGACGGCGTGGTGATCAAAGCGCCGGGCCGTCCGCAGATATCGCTCATTGCCCGTCACTGCATACAGGTTGCACAGAACTTCGAGCATTCCGCCCTGCTCCACTTCCAGAACTCGTTGCATGTGGTCATCGCTCAACGGACCTACCCATCGGCCAACCCAGTCACCCATGCCCTTCAGAGTTTCCAGTGCCTGGTCGTTGCGGGCGTGAGTGTACATATCCAGATGGCCGGCCATAATCTTGTGAAGGGTGTAAAATGGGGCCCAAACCGGCTTGCCTGCGCGCAGCCGGTCAAAGAATTCTTCAGGGAAAGCGCTCAGGTAACCGTTGCCGTGCGCCTGCTGGCACTTTGCCAGTACGCCCACCAGGTCATTGGCCTTTTTCCTCACCTCATCGTCACCTGTAGCGGCATACATCAAGGCCGCGGCTGAAAGGTAGTGGCCGCCGGTAAAGTGACCGCGCAGTTCGCAATCGGGCTTTTCCCAACCTCCGAGCGGGTCAGCCGAAGAATTCAGCCCAGCCGTCCCGCGGAACATGTGCGCAAGTCTTTCATTCGGCAGCATTTGTAGATAGTTGTAGTTGACTTGCATTTCCTGCTTGAAGATTCCATCGAGCAACCGAACCTGCTTGTTTGGGAAGGGTAGGACTTCCCACCGCACGACTTCACGATCGATATCTGTACCATTTTGAAACACATTATTCACCACGGGGTTCTGGGGCAAGGCAGCCGATACTCTGGGCGGTAGGGCAACTCCAACCGCAGTCAGGCCGGCAAGTCCAAGAAATTCTCTTCTGTCCAGCCGTCCGTTGGTATCCATAAGAATGAGTCCTCTCATAGCTGATTGCGGTAAGTGTTATATCGCAAATCAGCTTCAACTGAAACATGTGTGTACCCTCCTGGCAAATCGGTGGAAGTAAAAAGGGCTTACTGACCTCCACAGGCGCAGGGACGTCACCGGGGACGTTGCAGTTCAGAATCGCAGGGTGTAGGTTTATAGCCTGCCGGAAAGTCCATGCAAGCAACGGCGCCTGGAGAATCGAGAAGCGTACAATTCAATGCTCAATATTCCTATCTTTCAGTGGCTGGCTGGAGTTGTTGCCGACTTTCTGAAGCCGTCGCGTGAGGGAAGGCCGCCAAGCGAGCTTTCTCTATTAACTTCCCGCATTGAGAATTCAGCGGACGTCCCCGAGAGCTTGCAAGATCACATCGGCGCAACTTATCGCGTGAGAATCGCTCAACTCCAACATCAGTTCGATCAGGCAATCATTCAGCGCAAGAGAGCCTATGCGTATCTCGTCACGTCCCTGGCTGCAGCATCCGCGTTTCTCTATTTGGAGTTTGGCCCTCTCCATCTGTTACCGCTGTGGGCGGCCGGCTTGCCGATAATCGCGGCGGTGGGATCTTTCGCACAGTTGCAAGAATGCACCCGGCGTGCTCGTGGTTCCTCCCGGTTGCTTGAATTTTATGGCCGCAGGCTACAGCGCATCCAGCATGAATGGATAGGAAAAGGCGATCCAGGGACAGACCTGCAGATTCCAGAACACCTGAGCGCACAAGACATCGATCTGTTCGGAGAAGGATCCATGTTCGAGCTTCTCTGTGATGTTGGGACGCCCGCGAGCCGGGAAGTACTTGCCCAGTGGCTGCAGACTCCCGCCACACCTGCAGAAGTCATTTCCCGCCAGCACGCGATTCGCTCACTAACAGATCGAAGCGACCTGCGCCAGAAGCTCGCTCTGGTCCGCGAAGGTCACGCCAGACAATATTCATGGGGCCGCCTTCGCGAATGGTTTGTAGCGGCACCCATCCATTTCCCGCGATGGGCGTCGTGGACTTTGCTACTGCTTTCCTTGTCCATAGTCATTGCAGCCGCCGCTGGTTGGCGGGAAATCATAAGCGCCAATGAAACTCTTCGGGCCATGGCTCTGATTGGTGCAACCGAAGGGGTACTGGCGCTTGTTCTGCGCGGCCGCGTCATTGCGGTTTTGGAAGGGCTGTTCTTGTCGTCACGCCAACTCGAATCACTACGCCAAATCTGCAAGCTCTTCGAAGATGAACGCCTGGAGAACCTGCTACTTATTGGGATGCAGCAAAGACTGCATGGTGCGGCTGAACAGATTTCACGCCTTCAGCGCTTGATAGCCGGACGCGAGGCCCGCGACAACGAATGGCTTTTTTGGCTGCTCCTTCTGCTGGCGTGGAAAACACAATGGACCCTGCAGATCGAACGGTGGCGCCAGCGGCATGGGAATGAGATCGTCCGATATCTCACCGTGCTGGGCGAATTTGAGGCCCTGATGGCTCTCGCCGCATACGCCTATGAGAACCCACAGGACTCATATCCTGAACTGCTAAACGAGGGCCCGATGTTTGATGCCACCGGAATGGGCCATCCTCTAATGGATGAGCGCTCTTGTGTTCGAAATGATTTGAAACTCGGCGGCGAAACCAGCTTTCTGCTTGTGACAGGATCAAACATGTCGGGCAAGAGCACGTTGCTTCGCGCCACCGGCCTGAATGCCACCCTGGCGTGGATGGGCGCGCCTGTGCGGGCCAGGCACCTCCGGCTTTCGCCGCTTCGTGTGTGCGCCTCAATCCGCATCAATGATTCTCTGATAAGCGGCCGCTCGCATTTTTACGCGGAAGTCGAACGGCTAAAAGCAACCATCGACAGCGCAACAAAGAGCACTCCCGTTCTCTTCCTCATTGACGAACTCTTTGCCGGAACCAATTCCGCTGACCGTCGAATTGCCGCAGAAGCTGTGATTCGCCTGCTGGTAGAACGTCAGGCCATTGGATTGGTTACCTCGCACGATCTATCCTTAACCGAAATTCCCGAGAAACAAGAACTGAAAGGCCTGAACGTCCACTTCGCCCACTTGCCTGCTACCGAAGGTCTTGGGTTTGATTATCACCTCCGTGCAGGCAAGGTGAAGCAGTCAAACGCCCTCCAGATCATCAGGATGATCGGGATTCCCCTCAATTAAGCCGGAAACCGCTCCATCCGTCCCGCTCAACGAATTCCTGTTGGCTCTTGATACTCAATAAAGGATCTTCAGGGCTCTTACCGCGATCGTGGAGCCGGGCCTGTGGTTTCCCGAATGACAAGTTCGGGACTGATGCGAAATTCGCGGCCTTCAACCGGTGATTCGTCACTCGGAGGAACCAGCGCCTGAAAAGCTGTGTGACCGATCTCGGCACGCGGGATGTTGACCGTGGTAAGGGGCGGATAGACAAATTCCGAAAGCCTGATGTTATCGTAGCCGGTAAC
>JAJYJL010000024.1 GCA_021789565.1 Acidobacteriota bacterium | reverse complement strand
TTGCCGTCCTTGTGCTGCACAAATACCCGCTGTCCCTTGGGACCCTTCACGGTGATCTGCTTTGCCTCATAGGTGGAGAAGGTGAAAAGATCTTTGGACCGCAGGTCTGAAGGCTGCTTCTGGAACTGGGTGAGGAAGTCCGATCCGAGGGTGAAGACCGGGCCTACGGCAGTATTCATGGCGTAGTAATTCGAGCCATCCTTTTTGCCCAGTATCAGCGTTTCCTTGCCGCTGTCGCCGGTAAGATGAATCGTCATGGTGGGATTTGAAAATCCGTAACGGCCCAGGTCCTTTTTCTCTTCCGAAACAACGCTCTGCATGGACGCGCTGCCCAGTTCGTCCACCAGGCCCTGGACGGTAAAGTGGTCGGCGCGCACCGGCGGCGGCAGCATCAGGTCCCAGATGCCGTCGGCATTTTTCACAAGCTGGTAACTCCCCTTTTGGGAAGTAACATCCAGGCGGCGGATGCTGTCACCCGCCAGAGTTACGACCTTCTTGTTGCGGAAGTCGAACAGCTTCTTCTCAAGCGAATCCTTCAGGTAGCTGGCCAGGGTGAAGACCCGCGGCTGGCCGGCCACCTGGGCATAGATTCCACTGTTGGTGGGCGTGGAACTTCCCAGGCGCAAAGTGAATTCCTGCGGCTTGGCATTGGTTTTGACTTCAATGGTGGCCTCGGGCGGCTCCAGCCCGAATTCTTTGGGGTCGCCCCCCTGCTCGCTGACAGTCTCCGACGGCGTGGCGCTGGTGAGGCTGCTGAGGAAGGAGTCGATGGTGGAGGAATCCGCCGCCAGTTTCATGGGAGCGGTGATCTGCCAGGTCTTGCCTTCGCGCGTGCAGGTGACGGCCTTGCCGTCTGCCGCGGTCACCGTAAAGGAGACGATCTGGCCTTCCTTCACCGGAAGGATCTTTTGTGAAGCGGGGCTGCCTGCTTTTGAGCTTGCGGCCGGCTTCTTCTTGCCGTAGTACGTGAAGATGCCCCACAGTCCCGCCAGGACTGCCAGCGCGATCAAGGTTTGGAGATATTTTTTGTTCATCCTCGGCGCCGCCACCAAACTCCTGCGCCCAGCAGAATAATCGCCAGAGGCAGGCCAAACACGCCCAGGTAAAGCAGCCGCCCCATTTGCCGCTGGTTCATGTTCAGGGTCTGATTCTCGTGTGATTTGGGCCGGATGGAAATCAGGCTCTCCTCAGCCGAGAGCCAGTTGATCATGTTCATCACCAGGTCTTTATTTCCCTGGAAGCCCAGATAGGCATTGGCGCCCAACAGGGACGTTCCCGTGACCACCAGGCGTCCTTCACTCTTCTTGCCGTCACTGCCGTTGATGGTGTCCGCCACGGCAACCGTCAGAGGCCCCTTGATGTCTTTCCCGGGCTGGTAGGAAACCTTTCGCATGTTGGGATTGAAATCCTCCACCCCAAAACTGTCCCCTGACGTCTCGCACAGCATTTCAGGCGAGGCGCCGCCTTTCGAGTCCTTGCTGATTTCAAACGACCGGGAAAGCGGGAAGAGGGTCGCCGTCCGCTGCATGGGCTCGACGATGGGATTGGATCCATACTTGATGATGAGCGGCATGTCAGGAGTGGTGCCAAATAACCGGGCAACAGGGTTCAAATCCACCACCAGATCGTTCCGCGCCTGAACGCCCCAACCGGCGAGCATCTTGCTGAGGTTTGGCAGCTTGACGCCTGCATCCAGCATGACCAGCACCCGCCCGCCGCCTTCAATAAACTTGCTGATGGTGGCAATTTCCGCCGGAAGATAATCGTGCCTGGGACCGGCAATCACCAGCACCTGGCATTCCGGCGGGATTTCGTTTTTCTGCATCAACATCAGGGTCTTGACGTTGTAGCTCTCGTTGTTCAGTTCCTTCTTGAAATCCTGGAAACCGTCGCGGCCTGTGTCATCAATGTTGCGCTCGCCATGGCCATCCATAAAATAGATGGTCTTTTCCCCCATCAGTACACGGATCAGCGCGTTGGTAACGCCTTCTTCGTTCGTGGTCTGCGCCTGGAAGTGGCGGGTCCCCGAGACTACCTCAATGGTGCCGTAGCTTTGGATGCCGTACTCCTTGGCCAGGGCAGGCTGACGATCGGGATCAACGTAGCGCACCGCCACGTGGTTCGAGGCGCTCTCATATTCTCCCAGCAGGTCGCGACGCCTGGAAAAAGCGTCCTTTCGGTCAAAGGCATAAATGGTGACGTTCTGCTTCAGGCCCTTGAGGATCTTCTTGCTTTGAGGTGAGAGGCTATACTCCTGGTTGGGAGTGAGGTCCCAGCGCTTATCGTGGTTGCTGACGAACCAGTTGACCAGGACGATAATCGCCACGCCGATCAGGGTATACAGAGCCAGGTTTGCGCCCTGTAATATCCGCTGGCTGCGCCCTCCTTTCAGCCGTTCTTTTTCCGCCATCGTCAGACCCTCCCCTTCAAAGCTTCAACGGACCGCGCCGTTAAAAAGACCCCCAGCGCAATTACAGACAGGTAGTAAACCAGGTCCTTCAGGTCCACCACACCCTTGGCGAATCCTTCAAAGTGCGTGGTGAGCGCCATGTAGGAAAGGACCTTGCCGACTGCCCCGCTCGAGTAGGCCGTCACCCAGTTTAAAACGTAAATCATAAGAAACGCCGCAAATGAAACAACGGCGGCGATAATCTGGTTCTTCGTAAACGTTGAAATCCACATCCCCAAAGCCAGCAGCGAGGCGCCAAACAGGAGAAGCCCCACGGCCTGCGCGATCAGGGGCTTGGCCGAAGGATTCCCATAAATAAACAGCGTGCTCACGTAGGCAAAAGTGATCACGATCATGGTGCCGAACAGCATCAGCGCGCCCAGGAATTTCCCGGCAATGATCTGAAAGTCGGTGACCGGAGAGGTCAACAGAAGCTCGATCGTTCCGGAGCGCTTTTCCTCTGCATAAAGCCTCATGGTGATCAGCGGAATCACCAGAAGCAGAACAATCGTCAGGACGCCCTGGAACAGCGGACGGATGACATAGTCGTTGATGCTCATGTTGGGCATGCCCATGCCGCCCATCGCCTGCATCCGGAAGGTCTGCACCACGTAAGTGGCCGCAAAGCTGTAGAAGAAAAACCCACACAAGACGGCGTAAACGGCCATCACCAGATAAGCGATCGGCGAATGGAAATAGGAACGAAGTTCCTTGCCCGCCACTGCCAGTATATTTCGCATTTGAATTTCCCCCTCAGGGTGGTTGGATCATCGCCAGCCGCAGCCCCCCCCCTTCAGCCTGCGGAGGCCGCTGCCTCAGTTGCTGACTTCGATTTCTCCAGGCTTCTCCGGCTCCTTTGCCTGGGCGGGCCGGGCTTCTGACGCCGCTTCTTCGCTCAAGTCACGCGTTGTCAGCTTCAGGAAGATGTCTTCCAGGCTCATTCCGCTGGTTTTCAGCTCAAACAGACCCCATCCGGATTCGACAATGGCGCGGGCCAGTTCCGAGCGCACTTCATGGTTCTTCTCCGTATGGACTTCCAGCGTAATGCGGGCGCCAGAAGCATTCACCGGCTCAACAAGATTTACGCCGGCCACCGTCTGCAGCCTGCTCATAATTTCCGGCGCCGGACCTTCCACCGTCACCAGCACCGATCCGTATCCCTGCAGGCGGGCGATCAGTTCATCCGGGGCGCCCATGGCCACCACTTTGCCCTTGCTGATCACCACCACACGCTGGCAGGTCTTTGAAACCTCCGGAAGAATGTGCGTGCTGAGAATGACGGTGTGCTGCCCGGCCAGCCCCTTGATCAGTTCGCGAGTTTCGATAATCTGCTTGGGATCCAGACCCGCCGTGGGCTCGTCGAGAATCAGGATATCGGGATTGTGGATCAGAGCCTGGGCCAGCCCCACGCGCTGGCGGTAGCCTTTGGAAAGCTTGCCGATCTGGCGGTGCTGCACATCGCCGATGGCACATTTCTCGGAAACCTCCCCAACTCTCTTCTTCAGTTCGCTGCGGGCGACGCCCTTGATGCGGCCCACAAATGCCAGGTACTCATTCACCGTCATGTCGGTATAGACGGGGGGGTTTTCCGGCAGATAGCCGATGTGCCTCTTGGCATCCAGCGGGGAAGCGGCCACGTCAATGCCCGCCACGCGGACGCGCCCGGCGCTGGGCGAAAGAAAGCCCGTAATGATGCGCATGGTGGTGGTTTTTCCGGCGCCGTTCGGACCCAGGAACCCAAGGATTTCTCCTTTCTGCACCTGAAAGCTGACGTCAGAAACCGCCAGCGTCGGACCGTATCGTTTCGTCAGATTCTCGACTTCGATCATACGAATGCATCCTCATTTCCTGAGCGATGAGCCCCTGCAATTGATCTTGAAATCTGCCCGTCACGGACAAACCCGCGAACCCAGGTTCAACTAATAAGGATTACCAAAAAACCACAAAGGTTGCCAACCACTTTATTTTGTGCTTTCCTGAAAAGTCGTTTTGCGGGACTCTCATTCATCATCCAGGCATATTAACAGGAGCCTATTCGGGAGGAAATCATGGTTCTTAAAAACCAGGTCGCACTCATCACCGGCGCCTCAAGCGGCATCGGCTACGCAACCGCACTCGCCATGGCGCGCGAGGGCGCACGCGTTGGAGTCAACTATCATAAGAGCAAAGCCGGCGCTGAGCAAGCCGTGGAAGAAATCCGCAACGCCGGCGGCGAAGCCGAGGCGATCCAAGCAGACGTCACTTCCCCCGCGGATATCCGGGCGATGGTGGACGCCGTGCGCAAGCGATGGGGACGCATTGACATCCTGGTGAACAACGCCGGCGATCTGCTGGCACGACGCATGCTTTCTGAGGTGACTGAAGAATATTGGGACCGGATCATGGACCTCAATCTGAAAAGCATCTTCTTTTGCGTCAAGGCCGTGTGGGAGGAAATGGCAGCGCGCAAGAGCGGAAACATCATCAACATGACCTCCATCGCCGGACGCAACGGCGGCGGGCCCGGTTCCGGAGTTTACGCCACCGCCAAAGGCGCCATGATTACTTACACCAAGAGTCTGGCCAAAGAACTGGCGCCGCACGGCGTTCGGGTGAACGGCATCGCGCCGGGTGTTATCGCCACGCCCTACCATGAACGGTACAGCCCTCCCGAAATCTTCCAGAAGTTTGTTGCCACCATCCCGCTCGGCCGCGCCGGAACAGCCGAGGAAGTCGCCAGCGTCGTTGTCTTTCTGGCCTCGCCCGCCGCCAGCTACATCGTGGGAGAAACCATTGAAGTGAACGGCGGCATGCTGATGGATTAAGCGAAGGATGAAGTATGAAGCAGCCTTCAGCCGTCAGAAGCCAGGAGTCGGGGGTCGGGAACGCCAATCGCCATTCCATTCGGGTTCGTCACTGGTCGCATCGCACTTGTGCCCCGCCACTGACATTTTCGACCTTCATCCTTCACACTTCATCCTTCGTCCGGAGGTACTTGTCAATCCCCGTCAACACGCGGTGCATCATGGCGCGCGTCAGTTTGCCGGTCTGGGTATTCTGCTGGCTGGGATGATAGGACGCGAAGAGGCGCGGCAATCCGCCTGGCAGTTCGTAGCTGGCTCCGTGCGCAAAGGGGATCTTTGAGCGCGGAGGCAAATCGGTACGTTCTGCAACCACCGCGAGGTAGCGGTCAAACCCGATCCGGCCCAATGCCAGAACAACGCGAACCTCCCTCAGCAATTCAAGTTCACTTTCGAGGTACGGCTGGCAATTCCTCAATTCCTGCGGTAACGGTTTATTCGCAGGCGGCGCGCACCGCAACGCTGCCGTAATGTAACAGCGGCGGAGTTGCAGCCCGTCTCCGCGGTCGTGCGAATCGGGCTGGCTGGCGAATCCCGCCTCATAAAGCGCGCGAAAGAGAAAATCTCCCGAGCGGTCGCCGGTGAACATCCGTCCGGTGCGGTTGGCGCCGTGCGCGGCGGGCGCGAGCCCGACGATCAGCAGTTCAGCTTTCGGGTCGCCGAAACTCGGCACGGGCTTTCCCCAGTAATCCCAGTCGCGAAACATTCTCCGCTTTTCGCGCGCTGCTTTCTCGCGATACTCCACCAGCCGGGGGCAGCGTGCGCATTGCACCACCTGCTGCTGAAGCTTTTCAAGCTTAAAACTGGACGATGAGGATTCAGCCATTGTAATTGGTACGAAAACCACCTGGGGAATGCCGAAAGCCAGCTAACCTTTGCCAAGGGCCAGCAACGCCTTCCAATGTTTTTCAGAAACCGGCATCACCGAGAGGCGCGGCAGCCGCACCAGGTCAAAATCTTTCAGTCCTGCATGCTTCTTGATTTCATCCAGACCAATGGGCCTCGGGACGGTCCCTCGAGCGGCGATATCCACCACCACCAGCCGGGCATCTTTGTTTTTCGGATCCTGATAAGGATCGCTCAGCACTTCCGCCAGCCCCACAATCGCCCGCTCCCCGCCCGAGTGGTAGATCATCACCTCGTCGCCCCGGCGAACGTTGCGCAGGTGCTTCAGGGCGAGATTATTGGCAATTCCGTCCCACACGGTCTTTTTATCCCTGGCAAGGTCGTGAAAGGAATAGTGTTCGGGGTCGGATTTAAACAGCCATTTCTTTGCCATTGGTTCCTCCTTCAGCAGGCGCCTCCGCAGCCGCCCAAATCTTTCAAATAATATGACTTTTGACACATTTACAGCATTGCTCCACCAATCTCCTCTGAATCTTTTCTCCTCCGCCCGCATCCCATGAAGAAGCAGTCAACTTTGAGGAGACAAGAACAAATGGGAAACATCAAGCAAGTAAACAGCGAGCAATGGCAGGCCCTGGAAAAGGACTCCAAGCCCACCTTTGTGGACTTCTGGGCCGAGTGGTGCGCGCCCTGCCGCGCCATGGGACCCACCTTTGAAAAGCTGGCGGAGAACTATTCCTCCCAGTTCAACTTTGCCAAGGTAAACGTGGACGAGGCTCCGGAGCTTGCCGGCAAATTCGGCATCCGATCCATTCCCACGCTGGTTCTGGTGAAAGACGGTAAGGTGGCTGAACAGTTGATTGGCGCCCGGCCCTACGGCGAACTGGCCAAAGTCCTCGAGGCCCATTCGACGGTCAAGACCCAATAAAGCCGCCCCGCCCTATTCAACCATGAAGGCGTCCGCTCACGAACGGACGCCTTCGCCCGTTTCGATCCTTGCGCAGCCTCTGCTGATTCCACCGCCGGGCAAACTGCCAGGCTTTTCACCACAGCCAATCCTTAACTTGGCCGGCCGGTCAGCACGTTGGGGGTGTTCTGGAAGAACCCCTTCGGCGCGCTGATGTATCCGCTGATGCGGTTCTTGTCCAGCTTGTTCACTACCAGTTCCAGCGCCGTGGAAGCTCCCTGAACGTAGAAGTAAACCGGCTCATCCAGCGCCTGGTCTTTGCGCTGCGTGCGCTTGTCATCGAAAAACAGGTCGATGGTGTAAAGGTTCTGCTTGCGGTTGGTCTTCAACAGCTCGATCATGACGCTGCCGATTTTCTTGCGCTCGTGGCGCCGCTGCAGGTTGAATTCAAAGTAATCGCGGTCTGTGCGATGGGCCAGGGCCACCAACTCATCATGCGTGCGGGCAATGGCGCCAGAGAGTTCCCCTTTGGCGCCGGTCAGAGCTTCCTTGGTTGCCTCCAGGTCTTTCTTGTTGCCCGCAATGTCGCCCGAAAGGTTGCCGAATTTGCTGTTAGCGTCGGACTGGAATTTGTTCAGGTCCTGCGCACTGGCCTTCTGCGAAATAGCCATGTTCAACTGCCGCACGGCGGCCCGCTGCTGTTTCTGGATGGTTGCGGTCAACTGGCGGGCGTGCGCCAGTTCCGCCTGGGTCATGCCCAGCTTTTGGCTGGTCACATCAAACTGCCCCTTCAACTGCGCGTAGCGATCGTCGCTCTGGTCCATCCGCTGCGTCAGCACCGTCAAGTGGTTGGCGTCCGTGGCCAGAGCTTTTCCAAACTGTGACCGCTGAGTGAGAGCCAGGTAAAGGTTCACTCCGGCAAGAATCACCAGCAGCGCCAGCACGGCGATGAGCAGCTTGCTCATGGGTTGCGCGGAAGGCGTCGCTGCGGGTGGCGGTGGTGGCGCCTGCACGTAGATGTATTGAGGCTGTCCTGGCCCTGGCTGCCCTTGGGGCGCTCCCTGCACGGGCCCGGCTTGTGGCGCTGCGGGTTGCTGCGCGGGCTCGCCCCGGGTGGGACGCGGTTCATTAAACCCAAACATGGCATGCCCGATGTCGCGTTTATCTTCCTTGTCCGGCATAATCTAGTCTCCTCTTTGTCATCTAATGGTTCGCTGGGGACTTTGTCGCCGCTTTCACCCTTTCAACTCGTGACCCGAGGCCCCTCAGCGGTCTTAGACGTTGGCCGCTCCTGCCCGGTTGCATCCAGCGTCCAGGGCAGGACGACCGTTAAGCTAAGTATCCCCTCGAATCAATTTTTAGGCAAGAATTTGGAGATGCTCTCTTTCCACTGGATAGATACCACCCGACCGCGGCGCAGTGGACTCTCGGACCTCTTTCGCGCGTTAGAATACGAATGAACCTTTTTCCGGCCTCAAACGAATATTCGTCTGGAGCATCGCTCATGATCACAGACGAAAAGCTGTGGGAGCAAATACGACACGGTGACCGGGCGGCATTTGAACAGTTTTACCGCACGCAACTGCCTCGCCTGCGAAGCTACCTGAGCACGTACCTTGGGAGCACAACAGCCGCTGACGACATCGCCCAGGAAGCCTTTCTCCAATTATGGAAGCGGCCCGCCGGCTTTGATCCGGCCCGCTCTGGCCTTCGCACCTACTTATTTACAATCGCCCGCAGGCGTGCTGTTGACTGGTGGCGTCGGAGTTGCCTGACTGCCGAAAATCCAGTTTCGCCAGTCGGCCCGAAGGCCGAAACATCTGTAGTTATCGAGGACTTGCTGATGAAGCTCGACCAGGACAGCCGGAGCCTTCTGTGGATGCGGGAAGTGGAAGGCTACTCTTACGAGGAGCTTGCCCTGATATTTGAGGTCCCGGTGGGAACAGTGAAATCACGGCTATTTACTGCACGCCAGCACCTGCAGGAAATGTGGAGGCGGCGTTAGGAGGCTTTATGAATTGTGCAGAAGCGCACATCCATGTTTCGGCTTTGCATGATGGTGAGGCCGTCCCTGTCGAGGCGGCGCAGCACATTCGAGGGTGCGACGCGTGCAGGCGGCTGCTCCAGGATTTTGCCGAGATGGGTGCAGACATTCGCCTGCTCGCCTCAGAATTGGAAGGACAAGGCGATCCAGCCGAAATTCGATTGTACTCGTCTCTCGTCCGCCGGTCTATAGGGGGCACAATGTGGGCAGCTCAGGTCCGATTACCACTTTTTGTGATCGCGCTTGCAGTCGCACTAATTGCGGGCCTCACTGCCGGACTAGTATTCCTCGAAGCCCATGGAAAAAATCAGGGTCTCTGGTTCAGGTGCGAACTCGTTTGGCCCCAGGCCCAGTACAAGGGACCAATACACCCGACCAACATTCCCCAAGTGAGCATGGGGTTTGGCCCTCAGACGAAATCCGAAGGCCCTCTGCCCTTCTTCATCACGGGACCCGGTAGAGGGACAGGAACCGTAGCGGGATTGATAGAGGTACGCCGTATTCAAAACGACCAGGTGACTTTCTCCATCCGGGCAAGGCACTTCGCTGCATCGGAAACGACACTGAAAGAATTCGAGCGTACTGCCTCTCCTCCACTTCAGGCCCAAAAGGTCAGAAAGATTTTCTCCGACGTCCCTGCGCAGGAATACAACTACAAACCCGGAACCACCCTGAAGATTCCGGCAAGCGGGGGCGAAAGTCTCATCTTCACGGGTGAAACCGGTCGGAAGTTCTCCAGATTTACCTGGCAGCGGTTTCCACTTCAACCGGCGAGGGACCAATTGGTCCTCGACCAACCGGCTCTGGTTCCCGAAACGGCGTTACTGGTAAAGCCCCGAGGCATGGCTAAAATCTCCGGCCCGAACGGCTGCGCCTACATTTATGTCCCGGAAAAGGGGTTGTTGGTTTTTGCCTTGCATCGGTTCCCAGGGGCCCATGAGGCCGCTGTAAACGGTGGCCATGCCTTGTTTGAATTGGATAACAAATGGTATTACGTTTTCACCGAATTACCGATTGTCGGTGGCAATCGGCCCAGGACAATTTGGATGTACCTTGCGCGGAATTACGAACCTTCGCTGACAGGGCTTGAATGGGATCGTAACCTCCCGTTCGTAGGGTCGGCAGAAGATCTCACGAAGGTGTTGGAAGTGCTCAGGAAATGAGTTTCTTGAATATGGAGATTGCGGCATAGTTCTAAAATAAATGACCCTGACAGGCTTCATCAACTACCGGTCCGGGGCGTCTGCGTCGGGAAAGAGCTCGCCAAGGCCGCGCAGAATGTTCTGCTCTTCGGGCGAAAAGCGCTCACTAAACTCAGGGCTGCCGAGAAACTTCTGCCGTTCCTCGGGCGTCATGCCGCCCATGCGCCGGAGCGCCATCCGCACCCTGCGCCTTTCCACCGGGCGCAGATTGCGCCATTCGCCGGACATCCGGCGCACGTTTCGGCGCTGCTCGGGAGTGAGCCGCGAATAGACTTGTTCCCGCTTTCGGACCTGCTGCTTCGCCTCCGGCGAAAGCTGGTTCCAATGCCGAAGGTTTTCCCGAATGCGCTCCTGACGCTCGGGAGGAAGACTCTGGAAGCGTCTGTTGTTTCTGAGAATTCGTTCCTGCTCCTGGGGCGGCAGTTCCCGAAGGCGCGCAAAAAAGCCGGCCCGCCGCGCCGCCTGCCGGGCCCGCGCTCTGCGGGCCTGGCGGACTTCCCGTCTCCGCTCCGCCCTGGTCTGCGAAATCGCCGGAAGCGCCGAAAGCAACAGGCCGGCCAGCACCAGGGCCAGCATCACTCGAACCCGGCAACGCCCCGCCTTGCCATAAGGCAGCAAGCCCGCACTGGCTGACCGACTCATCATCATCTGCTTCATTCACTCGGCCCCGGCCCTCGATGGCCGTCCGGCCCTACAGTTAGTTCGCGTTCGCCTGTGGGAGCTCCGAAAGCGCGTCAAAATTCGCAACCACTTCATAGTCTTCCAGCAGTGAGAGATTCTCGTCCATTTTCAACTGCTCCTCGGGCGGCAGAGGCTGGCGCAAGGCCTCGGTTTTTTCGGGAGGCTGCGCTTGCGCCGATGTAGCCACCGGTTGCTGCTGGCTGCTGGCCGGTTGGTTGATTTCAGCCACTTTGGGGTGGTTGAAAACCACCACAGCCACCATGATGAGGACCACCGCAGCCACCCCCGCTGCCAACGCCCTCAACCGAAAGAACCCGAAAAGCCCGGAATTCCCGTTCTCACTTGCGGCCACTCGCGCCCAGACTTTGGCGTCAAACCACGGCGACGGCTCGGCCGTGTTCCAGTGGTCGAGAGCCGAGTCCAGCCGGCGATATTCTTCCGCTGCACGGGCGCATTCGCCGCAGCCTGCGACGTGCCTGCGCATGCGGTCGGCTTCTTTCGGTCCCAGCATACCATGGGTAAAAAGAAACAACTTTTTACGTTCAATGCACTTCATAACTGCCCTCCCCTGGCCAGCGGCTCAAGGCGCCCGCGAAGAGTCTCATAGGCCCGGAACAGGAGCGATTTAACGGCGCTCTCAGACACCTTCAAAATCCCGGCAATCTGCCGGTAGTCAACGTCCTGGTACTTGTGCAGGATCACCGCGGCCCGCTGGTTTTCCGGCAGCAATCCAATGGCTTCGCGAATCATTCTTCCGCGGTCGGTTTCAATCAATTGCTGTTCGACCGAGGCTTTCGGATCGACAAACTCAAACGAGGTTTCGCCATCGTCGGCAGAGCCATTTCCGTCCTGGCGCCAGCGGCCCTTAGCGTCCCGGATAGCGTTCAGCGCAAGGTTGGTGGCAATCCGGTAGAGCCAGGTTGCGAAGCGCGCGTCCGCGCGATAGCGATGGCGGGCCTTGTAAACGCGAAGAAAGGCCTCCTGGGCCAGATCTTCGGCAAGGGCCTCATCGCGTACCATGCGGCAAAAGTATTTGACCAGCGGCGTGCGATAGCGCCGCAGGAGTTCGTCGAAGGAACCCGCATCGCCATGGCGAACCCGCAACATTAAGTCGAGATCCGAGTCAACCACCATCGCGTCCACACCTTATATAACACATGGCCCACCAAAGAGTTGCGGTCAGGCGGGGAGTTTTTGTTCGGGGCTCGAGCCGACCGGACCCGCGCCTGTGAGGCCTTTCTGAGCAACTTTGTTGCCGGTTGCTCCCATTTCACTCAGAATTTTCCAAAATTCCGGCCTGGCGGTTCAAGGAGAACACCCCGACAATAGATCGAAGGTACCATTTGGGCTTTCTAAAGTTCTCAGAGAATCTGCCGGAAAGACCCAAGGCGCTGGTTCCGGAGCCTTTTCCATACCGACCTTTCGCGCCTATCTCGACTCGAGACGCAACTTCGTCGCCATTTGTGGGTTCAAGTGAATGCAACCAATTTCGAGCCGGAACAAGTTACTGCGGCAGGCGCGCGGAGCCGGAAATCCGGCAACCGCGCCGGTTAGTGTCACGGGAACTATCGCCCGCGTTTAGCGCCGGCTGAGCGATTAGAAATTCATCGAAATGGCAGCGAAAGTGCTGTAACCACGGGCGGGCGCATAATTAGTTGCCGATCCGGTAACGGGAGATGGAAGTTGAACGGCAGGAGAATTTTACGAAAAGTTTTCAAACTTTTGCAAACGCAGGCGGTTGAGCCGGCGTCTAATGGAATTGAGGAAGGTAAGTTGGCCGAGAGAAAGCAAACAGGATTACGCAACGGGCAAGCGATGTGGCTGGAGGGCTCGGGCTGCCAAAGGGGGGCATGATGCTGAAACGAGAATCCAAATGGGTGGCAATTGTGTTGAGCGGACTTTTCATGTTGAGTTCCAGCCTGCTGATGGCCGGCCAGCAGGATTCGCAGAACGCGCCTGGCGACAATGCCATCACAACCTCCATCCAGGCAAAGCTGTTCCAGGATCCGTCGCTGAAGACGCTGGATATTCGTGTTTCAACGCAGGATGGCGTGGTCACGCTGACGGGCACGGTAGATACGCAACAGCAGCAGTCAGCCGTTGACAGCATCGCCAGCATGGAACCCGGCGTAGTGAAGGTGATTGACAGCCTGCGGGTGAACGAATCGGCTTCAAGGCCTCCAGCGGACGTGGAGTCTTCGCAGTCTGCTCCATCGCAGCCTGCAGACGCGCCTCCGCAGGCAGATGAACCTTCTCAGCCGGCGGACGCACCTCCACAGCCGGCGCCCCAAACGCACACTTTTGGTGGTGATGCTCAGCAGCAGACTGTTCCTGCCACCTTGCACCTGTCTTCCGGCACAATGATTGCGGTGCGGCTGAACCAGGAGCTTTCGACCAATCGTAACAGGTCGGGCGATGTCTTTACCGCGACGCTGGACCAGCCCGTAGTTGTGAACGGCTGGGTGGTGGCCCGGCGCGGCCAGACCATCGAAGGCAGGGTTTTAAATGCCCTGAAGGGTGGACGAGTTAAAGGAACATCAAAACTGGAAATTGCACTCACGAGATTGACCTTGGTGAACGGCCAGCAACTGCCTGTGCAGACGCAACTCGTACGCGCGTCGGGCGGCACCACCAAAGCCCGTGACGCCTCGGCCATCGGGACCACAACCGGCGTCGGCGCCATTATCGGAGCCATCGCGGGTGAAGGACAGGGTGCTGCGATAGGAGCGGGGGTAGGCGCCGCGGTGGGCGTCGCAGGCGTGCTGCTCACCCGCGGGCGCCCCACGGTGATTCCGCCTGAAGCGCTGCTCACTTTCCGGATGGAATCCTCAGCCAATATCTCAACTCTCTCGGCCCAGGCGGCCTTCCGCCCGGTAAACCAGCAGGACTACGCCCAGCAGACGCTTCCGCACCGCCCGGACCGCTATTATCCTAACCGTCCGCCCTACGGTTATCCCGTTTATTTCGGCTACTACGGTTGGCCGGGCTACTACTCACCCTACTGGGGCTGGGGACGTCCCTACGGATACTGGGGATCGGGTTTTTACGGGGTTTATCGGTTCCGCGGAGAACGCAGAGAATGGCGGGGCGAGCGGAGGGAATGGCAAGGTGACCGCGGAGAGCGCCGCGGTGAAGGTGAAGGAAGTAGAAGGTAGGCATTACCCGCAAGGAGTGAATCTCCCGTGTTTCTCACCCCATGCCAAATGGGTGGCGACGCGCCGCCCATTCGGCCCCTTCCAGCCAACGTGCAACTCAATTGACAGAAAACCTGCCCCCGAGCCGGATGTCACGTGAAGAGGCACCCACCATCACCCGGTAATTGCCCGGCATTATAGCCCAGTTGTGCTTTGTTGCGTCCCAACAGGAAAGCGTCCGGCCATCCGCGGCCAAAAAACTGCTTCGATGCGACTCAGTTGGCGACCGCCGGTGCCATACCCCGGCCGGAGACGACGGATGGGTTTCGGGGCCGGGCTATCATTACTGCACAGGCACCCAGCGCCACGGACAGGCTGATTGCGCCAAACAACGCCGTAAAGCCCGGGTGGATTTGCTGAAGCCATCCGGTCAGGTAAGGTCCAAGGATGGCGCCTACGCGCCCAACTCCGAGCATGGTGCCCACGGCGGTCCCGCGCACTTCGGTTTCATAGGAAGCCGCCGTGAAGTTGTTCAGAATATTCATCCCGCCCAGGATGCAAAATCCCCCGGCCGCAACCAGGAAGATATTGAGGGCATGATGATTGACCCAGCCAAGCGCCAGCACCGAAAGAGCGCCACCCGCCCACCAGAAAAATAGAAAACCGCGGTCCCTGCCGGTTCGCTCCGCTAGCAGGCCACAAAGTAAGGAACCCACGAATCCCATCACCTGGATCAACGCCCCGAAACCGAAGCTCATGGCAAAAGTCTCGCCGCGCTCGATCATGGCCGTGGGAATCCAACTCGTAAAACCGAAAATGCTGAATAAAATGAAGAACGCTGCGGTCCATACTGCCAGGGTCGTGCGGCGATAGCGGCCAGACAGGAGTAACGTTACCGAAGCGGCGCGGTCACGCGGTTCAGGAAGGGCAAACTGTGCGTCCGGGGCTGCGTAAGCAACGGCCCGGCCGGGATTCAGGCGGCTGAGAGCGGCGGGAAGGTCGCGCACGCGGCCTTGCATGGCTGCAAACTGGAGCGACTCGGGAAGCACAAAGTGGCAGGCAACAGCTAACACACTCGAAAGACAGGCAACATAATAAAGCGCCTGCCATCCGAGAGCCGGGGTCAGGAGGACGCCAACCAAGGAGGCCGCAACCCCGCCCATGGCCCAACCGAGCGCCCATCCCCAGGTGGTAAACGTGTGGAGTGCACGGCGCGGCGCGAACTCAGTCAAATAAGTGATGCCGACTGGCAGCAGCGCGCCGAGTCCGGTGCCCGTCAGCAGGCGAAGGCCGCAAAACGTCCAGAAAGAATGCGCGAACACAGCCGTCGCGAGGCTGAAAATCGTTGCGATCCACAGCGCCCCAAGCAGCGTTGCCCTACGGCCATACCGGTCAGAAAACTCTCCCTGCGCGAGCGAGCCGATCATGAATCCGACGAGTCCACTCGAAACCAGCAGCCCGGCCTGGCTGGGGACCAGATTCCAAGGCTTCATCACATAGTGTATGACGTAAGCAGGACTGAATGTGTCATACCCGTCGAAGAAAACTGCCATGCCGACAAGCGCGGCGATCAGCCGGTGATAGGGCCCTACCTCAGCGTTTGCGATCTCTTCGCGAACGTCAATCACGTTTCACCGCGGCGCCCACCCGGGTTGCATTCTCCGAGTATAGGAAGCCCGACGAATGGATATCGTACGCGATCTTGAGCGCCTTTCCCACTGGCTGAATCGCCTGTGCCGCCATGTAATACTTCCGGGGTGTCTCCTGCCGTGGGCCTCTTGCGCCCGCTCGGAGCCATCTTTATACCTGGCGCTGCTTTTCAGGAACTGATCATCGGGGTGGATTTATGGAGTCGATATCCTGGCGGGCAACCGGAATGAAACCTGTTGCAGGGAAGCCTGACATGCACCTGGCAAATCATCCAGCGGCAGAGCTTTGGGGCCCGATGTTTTCTGCGAATCGATGTGCGAACTGGAAGGGTACTAAAATTACTGGCAGACCCCCCGTAGCGTCACCCACGGGGGGCTGCCGGCACCCCGGCATATGAGCTACGTTAATACGACTGCTTTTGTTGATCCTCTACTGAGGAGGTGGAGTTGTGCTGCTGGTTCCCTTCTTGTGATGTTTTTTGGAAGTCTTTTTCTTCTTCTTTTTATGTTTCTTCTTATGAGTAGTTTGCCCTGAGGCAGTGGAAGAATTGCCCATTGTCTGGCCCACAGCGAAGGCAGGCATGGACAGTGAGGCTGCTACCATCAAGGCGAACAGCAATGCAGTCAGTTTTTTCACTGGTGCACCCCCTTTCGATTAACGGATACAGAGTTTCTCCCGCACTTAAACTGCCGAACGATCACTCGGTTTGGAAAACCCTTTGAATCCAACAAATCAGGGCATTACAAAGACCTATGAGTCCCATGAAAGCAGAGGGCCGTTATGTCGTCTCTACATTGTCATTGAAAAATTTTTCACTCCTGCTATGGTTCCCACCTGCCGTGCATAGATCGCGCTTTTTGGCATGGGTGAGGACGAGCACCTCTTGCACCCGCGCAAACTCGCCACTATACTGGAGCAGTTTTTCAAGAGCTGATCATAGAGGAGGATTTATGGCGCCCATATCCCGGCGTGAGGCTGGAAAAATTCTTTTTGCAGGAACGGCCGGCGTGCTGCTGGCAGAAAAATCGATCTTCGCCGCGGGCAAAGTTAATTCCATTGTGCGCGGAGTTCAGATCGGGGCGCAGAGTTATTCTTTTCGCGACCGGCCGCTCGATGCCGCCATCCAGGCATACCTGACTGTGGGGCTCAGCGAGTGCGAGCTTTACCAGGGCCACATTGAGCCCGACCATCTTTCGCGCGAGGCGCTGCGCAAGTGGAGGCTGACCGTCCCGATGAGCCGCTTCCATGAAGTGCGGCGGAAATTTGACAAAGCCGGAGTGCTGCTCTACGCCTACAATTACAGCTTCCGCAAAGACTTTACGCACCCGGAGATGGAGCGCGGATTTCTGATGGCCCGCGCCCTGGGCGTAAAATACATTACCGCCTCTTCCAACGTCAGCGTGGCGCACCAGGTGGACCTGCTGGCGCAGAAGTACAAAATCGTGGTGGGCTTCCACAACCATGACGACACCGCCGACCCCGACGAGTTTTCTACCCCCGCCACCTTTGAGCGCGCTCTCAAAGGGGCTTCGCCCTACCTCGGCATCAACCTCGATATCGGCCACTTCACCGCCGCCAACCAGGACCCGGTCAGCTTCCTTCGCAAATATCACCGAAAGATGGTGACGCTCCACATTAAGGACCGCAAAAAGAACCACGGCGATGCCGTCCCATTCGGCCAAGGCGATACGCCCATCGTCGCCGTGCTCCATCTGCTGCGCGACAATCACTGGAAGATTCCCGCCAACATCGAGTACGAGTATGACAAGCCGGGAATGGATACCATTGCCGAAATGAAAAAGTGCTACGCCTACTGCCGCAAGGCGCTGGAAAGCTAGCGAAAATCTAAAAGTGGCTGGAATGTGCCCATTCACAGTTACACGAACCACGTATCTGCCTGGATTGAGCCTCACATTGTTGCCGTAGTGAGAGCTCGCCAGACCATGGCCATCGGCGTGCATGCGCACCACCGGCAGCGCTATCCATGAACTCATTTTGGATGAGAGGCTTCTGTAGCTGATATCAACCGTCGCATGCTCCATTGGCTTGCTATTCTTTTTCCCAAAAGCAACCAGGTGGTTGGGGTTTTCAGGCCCATTCACCTTGTTGGGTTTGGCTCCGCCATCCCGCACCATTGCAGCATTTGGCCCAGCAAAGGATTCCGCCAGCAGTACCTTCAGCGTGATGGAATAAGCATCCACACTCTCTGTTTTGCTGATGGGCTTGGCCAGTGCAAATGCTGGCAAAACCAGGACGCCGAACGCTAATGGCAGCGCCGCGGCCAAGAGTGTAAAAACACAATTCCGAATTGTGTTTTTACAGTGTCCCTTATTTTTATGCAAGCTCCGCGGAGGGATGCATCCAAGGCAGGGGGACGCTATTTCAAACGTCGCGACCATGCGATCCATGCGGATGTAAGAGAAGCTACTCCCTCGAATGGAAGGAATCGCCCCTGGCATCCGTAGTGCCGGGTTCGGGGCTGGGGATATCGAGGTTCACCACGATGGGTTCCTGGCCGCTGCGGACGACAACGCCCTCGACCGGCTGGTCCGAGCGGGCATTCATCTCCTGGTGCGGAACGAACGGCGGGACGTAAACAAAATCGCCGGGACCGGCGTCCGCTACGTATTCGAGACGGTCGCCCCAGCGGAAGCGCGCGTGGCCGCGCACGATAAAGATTACAGTTTCCAGTTCGCCGTGGTGGTGGGCGCCGCTGCGCACCGCCGGCCCAACCACCACCTTCCCCGCCCAAAGCTTGCTGGCGCCCGTGCGGGCGTACGTAATGGCCGCCTCACGCGTCATGCCGGGCGTCTGCGGCGTGTTGGGGTCCAGTTCGTTCCCCGGAACGACGCGGATGCCGTGTTCTTTCCAGTCGGTCATCGATCAGACCTCATGGTCACCCGGCCTGTGGATGGCCAGCACAAAATACTGCGCGTGGTTGCGGCCCACGTTGCGGATGCCGTGAACATCGTTGGAAGCGATAAAGGCTACTGAGCCCGGCCCCGCCTTGGATGACTTGCCGTTGATGGTCACCTCCAGTGTGCCCTCGCGGACCAGGAACATCTCTTCATGCGAATGATGGTGAGCAGGGTGAGGCATATTGCCCGGCGCCAAGTTGGATTCGTGGAGCTCAATGCGGCAATTCTCGTGCGTCATGCCGTCCATCACCGAACGGGACGTATTGGTTTTTCCGTGATGGACCGGCAGTTGAGAAAATTCATAAACCTTTGAGGGCAGATAACTCTCGTCGGCCGCCA
>JAJYJL010000945.1 GCA_021789565.1 Acidobacteriota bacterium | reverse complement strand
GGCCGGGTTGGGAAAACGTGCGCGCCCTCCGGAACAACCGCATCCACGTGGTTCGCGATGAAATCCTCAACACGCCCGCGCCGATTCTGCTGGAAGGCCTCGGCGCCCTCAGCGCATTGATGCATCCTGAACACTGATGATGCGGCTGCGGAGCTCGGAAAGATTTGCGGGCGCGAATCCCGGAATAGATATGCGAAGCAGGCCTGGAGGGGTGTATGCTTTTGTCTTAAGTCCTGCCAAAACCGGATGTTCACCTCATGTCTTATTATTTATTACTATTGCTAACAGTCGTTAATTCAGGAGGCATTTATGCATCAGTGGAATGATCGTTCCGCATGCAACTGCGGCCTTCACGATCGGCGGCCCGGAGCCGGCGTGAAGTTGACATTGGCTGCCGCATTGGCTATCGCCCTGTTTGGATTTTTGCCGGCGGCAATGGCCGCCGCGGGCGGCGCATCTTCAGGCGGCAGCGGACCCGCCGCCAGCGTCGATCCCATCATCGGCACGGGCAAGGGACCGGGCGGCGACCAGAACCTGTTTCCGGGAGCGGCCATGCCCTTCGGCATGGTGCAACTGAGTCCGGATACTGAAAGCCATGGCTTCGGCTATCACTACTACCAGCCGAACATCCAGGGCTTCAGCATGACGCACATGAGCGGTTCGGGGTGCGCCAACGAAGGCGACGTGTTTTTCACCGCTACGAGTGGGTCCAAATGGGGCGACCAGATCAGTGATTTTGAATCGCCTTACTCGCACTCTACGGAATCAGCTTCACCGGGATATTACGAGGTTCAGTTGTCGCGCTGGGGCGTGAAGGCTGCGCTCACGGCCACCGACCGCACCGGGATAGCTCGGTTTACATTTCCCGCCGGGAAACAGGCCCACATTCTGGTCCCGATCAGCCATACGCTGAACTACACGGCGGCGGCGGAAGTCCACGTGGCCAACAACCATGAAATCACCGGCGTTGTTGAAGACCGCGCCTTCTGCGGCAATAAACAAACTTACCAGGTCTATTTCGTGATGGAATTCAGCCAGCCGTTTGCTTCCTACGGAACCTGGACGGGCAGCACTCCCGGAGGTCCGGGAACGGTTTCTGCAGGCAGCCGCGGGGACAGACAGACAGAACACGGGCAGTGGATTGGCGCTTATGCCACCTGGCCGTCTGCTTCCGAGGCCAGAACCGTCACGGTGAAAGTGGGCATTTCCTACGTGGACCTGAAAGGGGCGGAAAACAACCTGAAGAAAGAAGCCGCCCACAAGAGTTTTGACGAGGTTCGGAGCAACGCCCTGTCGGCATGGAACAAGGCGCTGAGCGTGATCGACGTTTCCGGAGGCACGGCGCGCAACCGCAAAGTGTTTTATACGGCGCTCTATCACAGCCTGATGATGCCGAGCATTTTCAGCGACGCCGACGGCCGTTATCTCGGGTTTGACGGCAAGATTCATCATGTGGCCAAAGACCACCTGATTTACTGCAACTATTCCGGCTGGGACATCTACCGCAGCGAAATCCCGCTGCTGGCGCTGATTGAACCGAAGCGCATGGAGGACATGGCCGAGTCCATTGTGCTGATGTACAAGCAGGGAGGCTGGATCGACCGCTGGCCGCAGATTAACCTCTACACCAACGTGATGGCCGGAAGCCCGCTGACCGTGGCCCTGGCCAACGCCTGGCTGGACGGCCTGCACGGGTTTGACATCAAGACAGCCTGGGAAGGCATGTACAAAGACGCGACTGAAGTGCCGCCCGCCGGCAAACCTTATGCCGGTCAGGTAGGGATGGAGTGGATCAACAAGCTGCACTACGTTCCGAATGACAAGGTCGGGTATGGATCGGTTTCGCAGATTCAGGAAGACTGCATTGCTTATGCTTCGCTTTATTATCTGGCCAAAGAACTGGGCAAAACCCGGGAAGCCAACGAACTCTATCAGCGCGCGCTTTATTACCGCAACGTGTTTGACCACCAGGACGGCTTCTTCCGGCCTCGCAATGCCGACGGCAAGTGGGTTCCCAATTTTGATCCGGCACGGGAGCGGCAGCAGAAGGGATCTCCCCCCAACGGGTTTATTGAGGGCTCAGGCTGGCATTACCAGTGGCTGGCGCCATCCGACATGGCGTGGCTGGTGCAGGCCATGGGCAAGGCCCGCTTCAACAAGCGCCTGGAGAAATTCTTCAGCTATCCCAAGCCGGGATGGTACGGGCAGTATTACAATCCCTACAACGAAACTGACCTGGAAGCTCCGTTTGAATTCAACTTTTCAGGTGAGCCCTGGGAGACCCAGCGCGTGGTTCGGCGCGTCCTGAAAGAAGATTACACCGCCGCTTATGACGGCATCCCGGGCAACGACGATTGCGGCGAAATGTCGTCCTGGGCCGTGCTGAGCATGATGGGGATCTATACGGTGGACCCGGCCAGCCTGGCCTATGAACTGGTGAGCCCGGTGTTCAGCAAGGTCGTGGTGCACCTGCACGCCCCATACTCAGGCAGGACCTTCGCCATCGAAGCGCCTTCCAACCCGGAGGCCAAGCCTTACATCCAGGGCGTGAAGCTCAACGGCAACATTCACAGCAGGAACTGGATTGCGTTCGGCGACATCAGCGCCGGCGGCACATTGCAGTTTGCGCTGGGAGCAAAGCCGAACAAGTCATGGGGAGCAGCAGCGGGCGAGGCGCCACCGTCGCTGAGCCAGGCAAAACCCTGATGATCCGCCGGACCCAGCAGAGTGAAAACTGAGGAATCGGGCAGTCGGGAACCTTTCCGGCCGCCCATCCCTGCCCCCGGAATGAAGGAAATTTTGCTAGCCGCACAGTAAAACTTACCTAAGAAAATTCCAACCCGATTCGCCGATTGACTATCTTTTCAAGAGGTTCCACAAAATTCCTCCCATTGGCCGGTCTCGTGCAAATTAGAGGGCAGGCAGGTTCATCAAGTCAAAGGAGGAGTATGGTGAAGCTTTCGACAAGAAAGGTTAAAGCCCTGTTCCCTTGCCTGTTACTCCTGGTGCCGCTGTTTGTGACGGGGCAGCTTCAGGCGAAAAACCAGGTGCTGGGGCAAATCCAGTTTGACGCGGGCAACAAGGCGGCCAAGAGCTCGGGCGTCTGGATTGACGGCCAGTATGTCGGCTACCTGAAAGAGCTGAAGGGGTCAAAGAAAATCCTGCTGCTGCCAGGGAAACATCGGGTCGACGTCCGGCAGTCCGGCTACCTGACCGTCACGCGGGAGGTCAGCCTCGAGCCGGGGCAAAGAGCGATTGTTGCCGTTGACATGCAGAAAGATCCCAGCGCACGCTACGGGAACCAGACTGCTCTGGTGAAAATCTCCGGCAAACCGGATCGTGCCGCTGTGTTTGTGGATAAGAGGTTTGTGGGACACATTGACCAGTTCAACGGTCCCGGACAAGGCATGCTGCTGACGCCTGGAAAACACGAGATCAAGGTCACGCTGCCCGGCTATGAGGCATTCGAAACGGAAGTAACTCTGCTGCCGCACCAGAAGCTGAAGCTCAAGACCAACCTCCTGCCCGTGGCCGCTCTCGAACGCACAGCCAGCCGTTGACACCGGCTTGACCCTTAACGCTGAAGCGTCGATCTGCACACGCACGCCCGATTGCTGTCTCCCTCTGCTCGAACCCGCGGTAAACTAAGAGAAAACAGGAGACAAAATGAAAGCGTGCGTACTGAACTCAACCGCAAAGATTGAAAGCCATCCGCTGGTGCTGGCTGACGTGTCTATGCCCGAGCCAGCGGACGACGAGTTGCTGGTGCAGGTTTCCGCGTGCGGGGTTTGCCGCACCGATCTTCACGTGATTGAGGCGGAACTGCCCC
>JAJYJL010000944.1 GCA_021789565.1 Acidobacteriota bacterium | reverse complement strand
AAGTCTGGTCAGACGCTTAATTATGTTGTAAGTTGCTGAAAATATTGGAAAATGTTTTTGGAACTAAAATTGTGGGACAAAAAAACACGTTTTTTGAAAAACGAACCCGAGAAGTTATTGAAAACACAGAGTCGAGCCTGAAAAGCGAACCCGAACGAACCCAAAAGCGAAGCCGGGAAGTTGTTGAAAAAACGTAACTGTTGAAAAAGCGAACCCGAAAACGAACCCGGCCATGTTGTTGATAATACGCGGTGGCGAAAAAACGAACCCAAAACGAACCGGAGAAATTTCAGTCCCAATGTAGCCCCTCTGTCCCATTTCCCCGCCCTGCGAAACCACACATCAGCCACAAGGCGGGGGTAAGACCCGCACAATCGTTGACACGGAACTCGCCATTGGGCACTCTGGAAGGTCGTCCCGTCGGGCCCTGAAGTCTGATCAGGCGACCCGCGGGAAGCAGCACTTGAGGATAGAGGCCAACGTTAATGAATACCCGTCCACATTTCGAAATCAGCGTGATGGGAAAGCCCGTACAACTTGGCGCGCGGACGCTTATCATGGGCGTGCTGAACGCCACGCCTGACTCATTCTCTGACGGCGGCCGATATCTCGACCCCGTCGCGGCCATTCGTCGTGGAGTTGAGATGGCACGCCAGGGGGCCGACTGGATTGATGTGGGTGGAGAATCAACGCGCCCGGGTTCGCGTCCCGTTTCCGCCGAAGAGGAACTCGCCCGTGTGCTTCCCATAATCAAGGGCCTGCACCGCAAACTGCCCTCGGTCCCCATTTCAATCGACACCACCAAATCCGCTGTGGCCGAGGGGGCCGTTGAGGCGGGCGCAGCGATTCTGAACGACGTTAGCGGCCTGCGCTTTGAGCCTCGAATGGCTGATGTGGCCCGGGTGAGCGGCGCGCCGCTGATACTGATGCATATGCGCGGCCGCCCACGCGACATGCAACAGAAGCCGTTCGCTCGTTCCATCTGGCGCTCGCTCGAAGAAGGCCTGGCGCGTTCCATCCAGCGCGCGCTGGCGCAGGGGGTTTTGCACCGCCAGTTGATTCTTGATCCCGGCCTGGGCTTCGGCAAGACACGCGCGCAGAATTTTGAAATCCTCGCCCATCTTGAGCGGTTGCGGCGCTTCAAGCTGCCCATCCTGGTGGGCAGTTCAAGAAAGTCGTTCGTGCGGGCCGTCGTCAGCGGAGAAGGCCTCGCGCCAAACCCAGCCGGAGAGGGCCGCCGCAATCAAGCCGCCTTCTTTACCAACAAGAACCTGCTTGCCGCTTTACCGTTTGGCGATGCTGCAGCTGTGGCTGCTGCCATCCTCGGCGGCGCTCACATCGTCCGGGTGCATGACGTGGAACAGATCGCGCCCGCGGTCAGAATTGCCGACGCCGTGGCGCAGTCTGCAGGGCGAAGTCGTTCGCATCGCTTCTGAAGCCTCGCAGGAATGTCCTGATTAGGTCGTTCGAGGAAAGCAGCAAAATCACGCCTGAGGAAGTACAGGCAGACTAACGCAGTGTCAGGGTCAGGGTGACGGATGGACTTCCAGGCCGAAAGGCGCTTGCAGGCCCGCTTCAACCGCGCGCAGGGCTTCCGGATAATGGCCGGCGGTGAGAGAGGCGGTGCGGTACTGGGCAAGGGCCTGGTTGCGGTTTCCGCTGATGTCGTCCAGTCGGCCCAGATAGATGTGGCACCAGGTCACAATGCGAAGGTCGGTGGCGACGGACAAGGTTTCCTCAAAGTACTTCCGGGCCAGGTCCGGCTTGCGAGTATTGCTGGTCACGACGGCCATCCCAAACAGGGCGCGTTCATTCTTTGGGTCCTTGGTCAGCACCTGTTCGAACGCCGCCTTTGCGCCGTCGTAGCTGGCGGAATAGATATCGTTGTCGCCCTCATCGAGCAGTTGCTCGATTACTGTCCGCCCGGAAGACGCGGCGGTCGAGGTCTGGGCGGCCGGTTCGGTGAATTTCACCTTGCCCAGCCGAATTGCCTCCTCCGCCGGGTTGATGCCCTTGATCATCTGCGGGTAATAGACGTTCATGGAGGCATCCTGTTTTTCGAATTCCTGCAGAGCGTCGTAGAAGTAGGGCACGAGAATGAAGCCGGTGGACGTCATCTGCTGGATTTGTTTGGCCGCGTCAGGAACGGGCACCTTGTCCATCCGCAACTCGATTGCGCGGATCAGGCATTCAGTCACCAGCAGAGAGAAGTCTTCCTTGAAATCGTTCCGCAGTGCCGGCGCTTTTCTGGCCACTGCTTCCAACGAAATGGCATGGTGAATTTCCGGGCCGTATTTCACCGCCATCGGGTCCAGAAGAAAGTGCAGATACTGATGCCGGATATCGTGGATCCTGAGATCAGCCGAGGGCGTGATCACCAGATAATAGTTGGAACCATAAATGCGCGCCTGCACCTGATTAGGCGCCCCGAGAAGGTCCAGATAAATCGTGTAGGTGCGGCCCAGGTAAGAACCGGCCGGAACACGAAGATAGGCGTCCGTCAGTTCGATGCTTCTGCGCACCGGCGCGCTGTAACGCTCGATGTCGGAATGGAAATCGATCGAAGCACGAGCCCAGAGGTCGGCCATGTCCGCCTGCTTGTAGAAAAGCTGGAGCAAGGGAACCAGGCCCGCAACGTTCCTGGCGTCTGGAGGAAGATCAGCCTGGGCAACCAACAACTTGAAATCGGGAGGGGGTCCGAGCAACAAGGCGAGCGAGATATATTGGCCCAGATTCCGCCCCGGATCGGCAACCCGGTGGGACTCGTAAAATTTTCTGAGGTCAGGGAGTACAGGAATATTCCTGGCAGCAAGATCCGCCCGAACAGCGTCGCGCGCCTTGGTGACTTCACCTGTGCCAGCCCCGGAGTCATAACCCGCATCGTTGATGGCCGTCAGCACGCTGAAGAGCTGCTGGCTCGATTCCACCAGCACCTTCCCTTGCTGGGCCTGGGAAGGCAGGGGTAAAAGCAGAATGGAAACCAGGAGAATGGCCGCGGTTCGAAACACGGACATGGGGAACGTTCCCCGCCCGTGGGCCTTTGAAGTTTGCAATGTTTCAGGAAGAGAATTCCAGCGTGTCAAGTGCAAGCAGCCTAACCTCGGACCGTGATTGTTCGGAATGACAGGACCACCTGGCCGTCCGTAGGCTGGCCAAAGGAGGTAGCAGGCTGGAAGAGACTGTAATACATCATCTGGTCAAGCCGCTGCATCAGTCCAGGGGACTGCTGCCCGGAAAGAATTTTGTACGACGTAACCCGGCCCTGGGCGTTGATATAGGTCACCAACACAAGAGGTTGCGCTCCCGTATTCAGTTCCATGGGAGGCAGCACCTGAATGCGCGGCGGCGTAATCAGCGGAACGTCGGGAATGTTGCTTGCCTGGGGGGCACCCGCGCCCAGCATGAGCACTATGCAGATCAGTGCCACAAGTGTGCCTGCAACCGAAGGGAACAAGACTGGCCGGAACAAGTTTTCCAGACGCACCGTCAATCGCTGGAAGAGGTTACGGTGCAACTCCTGCGACACCTGCACGCGCAGACGCAGGGCCAGCTGCTGAGTTACCTGCTGGCGGCTCAGATGACTCAACTCCGCATGCAAGGCATCATATCGGTTGAGTTCCGAGGTGCATGCCGCGCAGTGCGTCAAGTGGTAACGGACCGAGTGCATCGTTTCAACCGGGCACACTCCGTCAATATAATCGGAGAACTTGCTGCGGATTTCCGAGCATGATTCAAAGATCATACAGACCTGCTCAGTCGAACGGCGAGTTTGCGCTTCAGTGTTTCGCGCCCGCGCCGCAAGCGAGACTTGACCGTCCCTTCGGCAATC
>JAJYJL010000943.1 GCA_021789565.1 Acidobacteriota bacterium | reverse complement strand
ACTCCCTGGACGCGATTGGCCGTATCTTTCAACATGCCGTGTGTCATTCCCACGACAAGCATAACCATCCCCACCTCAATGGCCACCGCCAGCACGCTCACCAGCGTCCGGATCGGCCGGTGAAGAATATTCTCGAAGATCATCCTGTTGACCACAATGCTCCTTCGCCTACTTAGCTCCGCCCAGCTCCACCAGCGTTGCGTTAGGAGGTCTCTTCAACACAAATTTTTCCGGTGGAATCGGCTGATTGAGGGTGGCTTTCTCAATCGTTATTGATAGCGTAAAGCCTTCTTCCGGGCGATTCAATGTGATTTCACTGGGATAACGAATTCCCCCGAAGTCGTGATAGCCGGCGTAATCGATGTCTTCCAGCAGGGAACCCGCTGGCCCGTAAAGTTGGAGGCGCGAAATGCTCAAATCGGCGCGATCAAACCAGACTTTTCGCTTAAGTCTCAGTTCCCCTGTGCTGCCGGTCTCAACGATGTTGAGAACATAATAAGATCGACCCGTAGGCAGCTGAGTTTCCTCGTTGAAATATTTCTCTTTCGTATTGTCGATCGGCGGGATGAGCAGGGCGTTCAGGATATGTTCGGGACGAAGGTTTTCCAGAGGCTTCTCCGCCGATCTCTGGGAGTTGTTGTTTCCCACGATAAATTTGTTTTTCGGAGGAATGTAGACTCGAAACTCGCCACCGTCAGAAACCATATCGAAAAGCTCTGTCTTGATTACGGGTGCCTGTCCAATGACGCGAATCAGGGCAGGCTCCTTTAGCAGGATAAAACCACCGATGGTCTGGTATTGGTTAATCACGCCTGTATACACTGAGCCTGTAGTTGGCTTGAATTCAACCGTTGCCGTCAGTGTGTTGACGCTTTGACTCCATGCATTAACCTCCTTGACAAGGTCAGCAACGCTGGCTTGCTTGAGGGGCCCTGAAACTTGCGGTGGAGAAACATGGATCGTGCGTTTAACAGCGCAGCCCCATCCTCCGACAACCAGGGCGAAGAGGAATGGAAGGGCGCGGCTACGTCCGGGCAGATGCAGAAACTTCCAGCATGACTCACTCAAGAGCGTAGAATATCACACGCCCTGAAAGGCGTCAAATCTACGCCTTTTGTTACGGATGCAGAGATGCGCCTGTCCCTCTCAATTCCGGCTGGCTCCCTCAATCCTTATCCAGAAGGCGTCCTTGAGTGTGGAAGTGGACGACAAGAAAAAGCGAAAAGAGTCTTATGGACGGATGGCAACAACACTGGGACTGGCAGGCAGACTGAAGTTTGTACCGCGTTCCCGATTCTGTTCCAGGGTCGCAGGAACATCCAATTGGGCGATCGGAACCTTTTTTGTCCATGACCCGCTGTTCCAATAGTCCGAACTGGTGTAAATCGTCCCGCCCACGATGGTGTACCTTGTGATCTCTTCCGTGTGCCCGTCACGGAACACGAGAACGGCGGGAGGTAGCTCTCGCGGTGGCTCTTGTACTTTGGTTTGCTGTGGCGGCAACGTGCGAAGATTAGAAGTTCCTGCAGAACCTTTCTGCTCAGGCTCTGAGTTGACAACTGTCTGTCCCGAGTCCGTGATTCTTACCCAATGATTGCCCTGGAGTTCCAGCACCAGGGATTGCGGCGGCGGAGTCGGCGGGGCTTCTGCGCGGGGTTGCGAGTTTTCAATCACCACAACCCGAGTCGGCTGCGATTCTTCAGTAGCTGGCTCGGAATAGTAGTCCGAATAGTAGTAGCCAGGATAAAGGTAAGGATAGGCGGCGTACCCTGGGAGGCGATGAGACCCATGCCCCCTTCGCCCGGTCAGGTAACCACCCGGGTGGCCGCCTCTGGCAGGGACGAAGGGACGTCCTCGCATGGCTGCACCCTGCCCACTCAGGAAACCTCTTTGCGCTGCGGATGGCAGGGCAAACACTCCTGTGCACAGAATGCTGATCGTTATCGCTAAGGAAAACCTTTCCCCCATGGGCAACCTGCGCTCAGTCTCCCGACCGGCTGCACTCCCTCTCTAGAGCTACGTATAGTACCGAAAACGCCGAAAGTCAAGCCGGGCGCGAGGCCCGGGAACCTGTCGGGTGCCCGCATTCTTTCTAAGTCTTGTACTGTGCATCTTAAGTTCAGCTTTTACAGACAATTTGCAGTAAGGAAGCCATTTTCGGGACATACTTGGCACGTACAATCGCTGGCTCCGACGGGCGCTTGCACCCTACGGACAGAAGCCAAAGGGGGGTCAGACCCAAAGCGATTTTCGGCTTCTTGTGAAACCTTTTTGCGGCCGAATTCGTCCGGCATACTAAGCAAAACAGCAGCAATCCTCGCAGGTTGGTTTTGCGTTTGAGGGTTTAACTGAATGAGAGGCAGGAAGCTCCTGTATTTGACCGGAATCTTAGTCGTGACACTGGTGATGACGTTATCGGCATCCCCGACCGCGCGCGCCCAAGCGGTAGCCGGCGGGACGGTGGTGGGGCAGGTGCGGGGGCCCGGAGATGTTGCCGTGCCTGGAGCGCGGGTTGTTCTCTTCAACCTTCAAACGCGGGAACGCAAGCAAACCTGGTCAGACGAATCCGGAAAATACGCGTTCAGCAACGTACCGCCGGGTCAGTATCGGGTGATCGTGATGATCATTGGGTTCCGCCCTTCGCTCCTGGGACCTTTGGAGGTCACTGTGGGCAAATCCACGGCGCTGAATGCGACCCTGGCACTGGCGCAGCCTGGAGAACAGGCCGGTTTTGGTGGTTTCAGGCGGCCGGGAGCGGGCGGGGCCGGTGCGGGGCGCGGCAACATGCCCGGCCGCCTGGGTCAGGCTGGGTCTGGACAGAGAGCCGGATCGGGCCGGGGAGCAGTCCAGGCCCCGCAACAGGGTGGAGGGAGCGCCGGAGGTTCCTTTGCAGGGCAAGGTGGCATGGGCCAGCAGGGAAGTGAGGCTGATCTGAACAGCATTCTGGCTGAGTCCGGCGAAAACGATGCTACCGGCGGTTTGCAATTCTCAGGTGAGTCTGGAGCGACGGGTCAAACGGGTCAGGAAGGGGGCGGAATCGGAGGCGACCTTACTGGCTCGGCCGGCGCGAGCAATTCCTTTTTGCTGGCTGGAAATGTTGTGAACGCTGCAGCCCCTGCGATGGAGCGCCGACGCGGGGGTCCGTTTTTCATGTTTGGCGGCGGCCCCGGAGGGCCGGGCGGCCCCGGTGGTCCGGGCGGAGTACCATTTGGCGGCGGCGGCCGGGTTTTTATGTTCGGTGGCTTCCGCCGGGCAGGAGCCAACCAGATTCGCGGGAACATCAATGAGACCTATACCAACTCGGCCTTCGACGCTCGCCCCTATCCATTGAACACACCTTCGCAGCCTCAGGCGCCTTTTTACCGCGAGCTTTTCGGTGTTTCGCTGGGCGGCCCGCTGAACATCCCCAGGATTTATAACGGCGGCAACAAGACAAGCTTCTTTATCAATTTCAACATGCTCCGCGGCACCAGTCCGCAAAACATTCTGGCCTCGCTTCCCACGGCTGCCGAGCGCCAGGGTGATTTCTCAGCAACCACGATTGTATCGGGACAGAGTGCCGGCACAATGCCGGTGATCTATCAACCGACAGCTTCCCTGGGTCCACGTACGGCCTTCGCTGGGAACGTGATTCCGTCCTCGATGCTGAACTCCGCGTCGCTCGGCTTGCTGCAATATCTTCCGCTTCCCAATCTGCCGGGGCAGGTGCAGAACTACCACGTGCAGTTGTCGTTGCCAACGGCCACCCAGATGTTTATGGCGCGAGTGGGGCAACAGATTTCAAACAAAGACAACCTGGCAGTGATGTATTTCTACAACTCGTCCCACAACGATGACATTA
>JAJYJL010000942.1 GCA_021789565.1 Acidobacteriota bacterium | reverse complement strand
GGGACTGAAGGCCCTTTTAGAACAGGAGGGCTTCAAGGTGGTTGGAGAAGCTTCCGACGGTCACCAGGCCACTCGACTGGCGCAGGAATTAACGCCGGACGTCGCCGTGCTTGACCTCGCCATGCCTCTGATGAATGGCATCGGGGCGGCCAAAGCTATCAGCCAAATCAGTCCCGCAACCAAGGTTGTTGTCCTGACCATGCACACAGAAGCCCAGTATGTCCTGGAAGCGTTGCGCGCAGGAATCAGGGGCTACGTCTTGAAAAGCCGCGCTGCGGGAGAGTTGGTCCAGGCCATCCGCGAAGTCTCCCGGGGGTCAACTTTCCTGAGCTCGGACATTTCTGATACGGTCGTGGATGCCTATCTGAACAAAGTCGATGTCCCGAGCGATTCGTTGAGCCCGAGGGAACTTCAGGTGCTGCAATTGGTCGCTGAGGGAAAAACAACCAAAGAAGTCGCCACGCTTTTGAACATCAGCGTAAAAACCGCGGAATCGCACCGGACGCGGATCATGGAAAAGCTCGACGTCCATGAAACTGCCAGCCTTGTCAGGTATGCCATCCGCCGCGGCCTCGTCCAACCCTGACCACTAGCCGTCCAAGCCCTCCCAGGCGTTTTCACAATTATCCCTCCAGCCCTGCCATACAAGGGTTTAAGGTCTTTACCGGATTGACGGCCCTCTTTGTTCGGAATACGCTAGCCTAGCGCGTAGGGAGTTCGGGTTCCTTGCGCGGATGCGGAACCGTCGGATTTGAAAATCAGTCGAGATTAGCTGCGCGGACCCTCAGGGTTGAATAGAACGGCCAGAGGCTTGTACGAATGCCATAACCAATAAGCCCCTGCCCACGGACTCCTGGAAGAAGAACTTGCTGTCCTGGGAGATGGGGAGTTTCTCATCACCAGGATAGAAGAAAGTGTTTCATCCATTGACGGCATTGCGACTCTTGTTGGCCGACGACAATGCTCCCGTGCGACGAAGCCTGAAGTCCCTGCTTGAACGTGAAGGGTTCAAAGTAGTGGTTGAGGCGGCCGACGGACAACAGGCTGTTGCGCTTGCCCACAAGCATCGGCCGGATGTGATCCTCTTCGATCTTTCAATGCCCCACCTGAACGGAATCGAAGCCGCACGCCAAATTCAGAAATCCATCCCCGGCGTTCGGACCATTATTCTTACCGTGCACCGCGAGTCCCACTACATTCTTCAAGCCTTGGAAGCTGGCGTCCGTGGGTACATTCTTAAGGGGCGCGCTGTAGAAGAACTGGCCAAGGCGGTCCAGCAGGTTGCCAAGGGCAAGCTGTTTCTCAGCGAAGGGATCTTGCAGGAAATCTCGCACAAAGTGTAGTCAAATTCTTACTCTGGCGTCTAAGCCCCCGGTAAAACTGCGCCCGCTTCACGTCTCCCATCCGGCAAGACCAGCCTTGCCGCTTCGACAGAATCTGGTTGAGCGAATCTTGCTGATCGTGCATAATCTAACAGTCTGACACCACGCAACGGGGCAATCATTTCTCAACAACTTCAAACAGAAGGAGAAACCGAGTGAACATTACTGCCAGCACCCTGGAGCAAATTGACGCTCAAATCGCGAAACGAAGTCTGCTGCTCCACCCTTTTTATCAGGCATGGACTCGAGGGGAACTGCCCCGGCTTGCATTGCGCGATTACGCCCAACAGTACTATCATCACGTCGCCGCTTTTCCTACCTATCTCTCCGCGCTCCACTCGCACACCGAAGACCAGCAGGTGCGCCGGCACATTCTCGCCAATTTGATGGATGAGGAAGCAGGCAATCCCAATCACCCCGAACTCTGGCTTCGCTTTGCGGAATCAACGGGCCTCACCCGCGACGAGGCCGCCAAAGCCGTTCTCTGGAGTGAGACTGAAAATCTGATCCGCATTTTCCGTACGGTTTGCCGCGAAGGCAGCGTGGCGGGAGGAATCGCTGCGCTTTACGCGTATGAGTCGCAGATTCCCAAGGTGGCGCAATCAAAGATCGAGGGGCTGCAGAAATTCTACGGCATGGACACACCCGATGCGCTCGACTATTTTCGGGCCCATATCGAAGCTGATCGCGAGCACTCGCGCGTCGAGCGGGAACTCCTGGAGTCCACTCTGAGCCCGGAAGACGCTCCCGAGGTCACAGAAGGGGTTGCCGCTGTACTGAATTCGCTTTGGGAAATGCTATCGGCAGTCTGCCGTCGCCACGACATTGTGTGCTGACGCGCGTATGCCTTTCCCGCCTCCGGCAGTAACCTGTCGCTGCTCCGTCGCCCAGGAAGGCTGTTTAACATTACGAGGACGGAACGTGCCGTCCCGGGCCCCTGAATTCCCCTCACTTTCAACACGACACCCCGCAGGCCTTATCTTCGCGATTGCACGCGCGGCGCGGTGAGCCGGACCCGCTTCCAGCCCTTCGCGATCGGTTAAGTCAGATTCATGACCTTTTCACACATGCTGGTAGAACGAGCCGATGCACTTGCGCGCAGGCGGCATGCTGGTCAGCGCGGCCAGAGCGAGGATTCACGGGGCGCTCTGCCGTATGACCGCATACACAGCAGACATAGTGTACGTGGCTTCTCATATCCATCTTGTGAAGGTTTGATTCTCAGGTCCAGGCAGACATCTTGGGCCCTCGTTCCTCCCTCACCGGAGGATCCAGCTGGACCGACACTCCCCCTTTTTGTTCTCCCCGCAACCGGAACACGCTTCTGTGATTGGAGTCACCAGATTTTGTAAGACTGCCGCGTCTGCGGCGCGGTGGCGTCAAGAGATTCACCTCGGGATGAAACTGGAAAGCGGTTTAAAAGAAAACCTTTTCCTCCCGCTCCTTGGTAGAATAGCCGCCGGTGCACACCTGTAACCAATTCAGAATCAAACCGGAGGCTTGAGATGGAAAAATTGGGCGTGGGGATTGTTGGAACGGGATGGGTTTCAAGCGAGTATATCCGCGCATTCGAGGCTGACCCTCGCACCCAGGTGCGCGCCATCGTCAGCCGCGAAAAAGAACGCGCCCATGCCAAGACGGAAGAGTTCAAGCTGGAAAGCGCGCGGGCCTATGAGCATCTGGAAAAAATGCTCGATGATCCGGGCATTCGGATCGTGGTGATCGCCACGCCCCACTTTCTGCATGTCCCGCAGGCCGTTGCGGCGGCGCAGGCCGGTAAGCACATCGTGATTGAAAAACCGGTGGCCCTCAACCTGGAAGGACTGCGCAAGCTTCAGGCCGCCGTCCACGCTGCCAGGGTCAAAACCGTGGTCAGCTTTGTGCTGCGCTGGAATCCGCTGTTTGAAACCATCCGCGCCATGCTGGCCGATGGACTTATCGGAAAACTCTTTTCCGCTGAGGTGGATTATTTGCACGGCATCGGGCCCTGGTACGCCCAGTATTATTGGAATATCAAGAAGGAGATGGCCGGAAGCAGCCTGCTTACTGGCGGCTGTCATGCCGTTGACGGCCTGCGCTGGTTTGTGGGCAGGAAAGCCGTGGAGGTTTTTGCCTACGCCAACACCAGCCCGGAAAATCCGCTGCACTACGAGTACGAGCCGAACAGCGTCACCCTCGTCCGCTTTGAAGACGGTACCATCGGCAAAGTGGCATCATCCGTCGAATCCATCATGCCCTACGTTTACCGGATCCAGTTGCTCGGAGACAACGGCGCCATCCGCAACAACGAAGTCTATTCCCGGCGCTGGCCCGGACAGAAAAACTGGGCGGCAATCCCCACCGTTCTTCCCGACAGCGGCGACGTAGCGCACCATCCGTTCCGCCAGGAGGTCAGCCACTTTATCGACTGCATCCTGGAAGACCGCGAGTCGCACGCCAACCTGGATGACGCCGCGCTCACCCACGAAAT
>JAJYJL010000941.1 GCA_021789565.1 Acidobacteriota bacterium | reverse complement strand
ACACCGTGGAAACTCTCTCGGCCCGCATACTGGCAGAGGAACACCGGATCTATTCCGAGGCTGTCTGCCTGATGATTGAGGATAATATCCGCATCGAGGGGCGGCGCGTGGTATTGAAGAAGTGAACGTGTATCCTTCTGCAGACGGGCATTTCGAATCTTCAATTTCTGCACGCAGAACTTAATGATGACGCTGAACGAACAACTCGCTTATCTCACCAAAGGCGCGGAAGAAACCATCCGGCCGGAGGACCTCTACGTCAAGCTTGAACGCGCTGCCAAGACAGGTACACCTCTGCGTGTCAAGGCGGGGTTTGACCCCACGGCTCCGGACATTCACCTGGGCCACACCGTCCTGATTCGCAAGCTGAAGCACTTTCAAGACCTCGGGCACACGGTGATTTTTCTGATCGGGGATTTTACAGGACTGATCGGCGACCCGTCGGGGCGCAACGTCACGCGGCCGCCCATGACGCCGGAAGAAATTGCGGCCAACGCCGAAACCTATAAGAAACAGGTTTTTAAAATCCTCGACCCGGAAAAGACCGTGGTGGAGTTCAACAACCGCTGGCTGGGCAATTTGGACAGTCAGGAATGGATGACCCTGCTCTCAAAATACACTGTGGCCCGCCTGCTGGAACGCGATGACTTCAGCAAGCGGTTCAAGGAGGGGCGTCCGATAACCCTCCTGGAGCTTGTCTATCCTCTGGCCATGGCTTACGATTCGGTCGCGCTCAAAGCCGATGTGGAACTGGGTGGGACCGACCAGAAGTTTAACCTGCTTGCGGGCCGGACGATCCAGCAGGAGTATGGCCAGGAACCCCAGGTCATCATGATGATGCCCATCCTGGAAGGGCTTGACGGCGTGCAGAAGATGTCGAAATCGCTCGGGAACTACGTTGGCATCAATGAGCCGCCGCAGGAAATGTTCGGCAAGCTCATGTCCATTTCTGATGAGCTGATGTGGCGCTACTACGAACTCCTTACAGACTTGCCGCCTGCGGAAATTGCCGGGCTGAAGAAATCCGTCAGTGATGGGTCCGTACACCCGCTGGAAATGAAGAAGAGTCTCGCCCACCGGATCGTGTCCGATTTTCACGGTGCGCCTGCGGCCGAACAGGCGCAGAAGGACTGGGAGACTCAGTTCCAGGCGAAGGCCCTTCCGTCGGAAATTCCCGTGTACCCCTGCAAATTTGACTCTCCAGTCAAACTGTTCCGCCTGCTCGTTACGCTTGAACTGGCTGAGTCCAACTCGATTGCCCAGCGCAAAATCAAGGAAGGCGCGGTTTACATGGCCTTGGGGAACGACGACCCTCCTGACTGGCAACGCCTGGTGGACCCCACCTGGGAATTTGATGCGCGGAAAAATCCGGTTGCCGTTTTTCGTGTCGGGCGCAAACTCGCGAGGATCAGCTCAAGTTCGTAACAGCGCGGCGCCCTTTTCCCGTTCTGGTATTACCCGACAGTTTCTTGAAGCGTCCGTGAACGGAAGGTCAATGGAGATCCCAATCCAGCTGTACGGGCGCGGCTGAACTTGCCCAGGACACCTCGCCTTTTGCCAGGATTTTCCTGGCCCGAGAGGCAACATTGCTTGTGAATTGTTTCCATCAGACCTTTTATTGACCACATTGCGCGCCGATGGCATGATAAATAAAGGGGGAAAGGGCGGCTATGAAAATCACACGAAACAAGGTTTTATGCGCTGCGGTGTTCGCATGCGGTGCCGTGGGCTTGTGGATTTTTGGTTCATCCCTGGTTGCTCACGCGCAGCAGGGCCAGGGGCCGGGTCCTACGCCGAACACGGGTGAGACGGTTTATGCGCCTAAGAAATCGGCGAAGCCGGAACTGCAACAACAGCCGCAAAATATGCCTACCGAGCAGCCCGAAAAAGTTCCGCAGCAACCGGGCCAGCAGGCGCCCCAGGAGAAGCAACCCGAAAAGATCAATCCCAACGATGTTTATACTCTTTCCACCACCTCAAACCTGGTGAACGTGGACGTGCTGGTAACCGATAAAAACGGGAGCCCGATCACAGGCCTTAGCAAGAGCAATTTTAAGATACTTGACGATGGTGTCCCTCAGTCTCTAACCAACTTCTCAACGGCGGAGGCTCCCATAACGGTGGCCATGCTGATTGAGTTCAGCAACAAGTGGTGGGGCTACCTTTACCTGGCGCTTGAAGACGCCTACCAGTTTCTTAACTTCATGGAACCCAAGGACTGGGTGGGAGTCATCTATTTTGATATGCAGCCCCACATCCTGCAGGACTTCACGCATGACCGCTATCAGGTGCGGGGAGCGCTGGACACGCTGCGGCTTCCCGGTTTCAGCGAAACCAACCTGTACGACGCTCTCTCGTTCACGATTGACCGCATGAAGAACATAGGGGGCCGCAAGGCCATTCTGGCAATCGTAACCGGCTATGACACCTTCAGCAAACTGACTTACGGCGACATGTTGAAGATCGCCAAGAGTTCGAACACTCCCATCTATCCGGTCAGCATCCTGGAGTGGGTCTCGATCCGCTACGGAGATTCAATTGATACTCTCCAGGCTAAGAACGCCCTGACTTCAATTGCTCGGTACTCGGGCGGGGAAGCCTACTTCCCGCGCTTTGAGGGTGCCCTCCCGGACGTCTACCAGCAGATCGCTGGCCAACTCCGGCACCAGTACAGCCTGGGGTTTATTCCTACTGACAGTACTAAGAACGGCAAATACCACAAACTGGAAGTACAACTGGTGGACTCGCAGGGAAATCCTCTGGTGATCGAGGATAAGAAGGGCAAGAAGATCAAGTACCGCGTTGTCTCCCGCGAAGGCTACTTCGCACCCAAAGCATAAGGCCGGCAAGAACCATCACGGTCAGGAGAACCCAAGGCCAGCGCACCAGGCTCTGGCCCTGACTACAAAGCAGTAATCACAACACACAACCGTTTCAGTGCCGGAAGTGCCGGATGCCGGTCATCATCATGACCATGCCCAGTCGGTCGGCGGCTTCGACCACTTCGTTGTCGCGGACAGAACCGCCCGGCTGCACCACGGCCGTCGCGCCCTGTTTCGCGGCTTCTTCCACTCCATCGGGGAAGGGGAAGAAGGCGTCGGAACCCAACACCGTTCCCTTCAGGTCGTGTTTAAGGTCGCGAGCTTTCATCGCCGCCAGCTTCACGGAATCCACCCGGCTCATCTGGCCGGCGCCGACGCCAACCACAATGCCGTCGTGCCCGAAGACAATTGCATTGGACTTTACGTGTTTCACTACCCGCCAGGCAAACACCAGCGCGCGCATTTCTTCGTCCGTAGGCTGGCGTTTGGTGGCGCATTTCCAGTCTTCCGGTTTGGCGCCCATGGTGTCCGGAGTCTGCACCAGCAGTCCGCCGCCCACGCTCTTCAGTTGCGGGCCATATTCGTCGCCCGCGGTCGCAGACATATCGATCAGGCGCAGGTTCTTCTTGGTCTTCAGCTTTTCGAGTGCGTCAGCCTCAAAGCCAGGGGCGATGATGGCCTCGACAAACAGCTTCGACATCTCTTCCGCCGTCGCCAGATCGAGTTTCCGATTCACGGCAATTACCGAGCCGAATGACGACACCGGATCAACCGAAAGGGCCCGCGTATAACTTTCCACCAGTGTCTTGCCGTTGGCGATGCCGCAGGGGTTGGTATGCTTGATGATGGCAGTCACCGGCTCCGTAAATTCCTGCGCCAGGCGCCAGGCCGCTTCCAGATCTACAAAGTTGTTGTAGGAAAGTTCCTTTCCATGGAGTTGCGGGGCATAGGCAAGGCCACGGCCGGCAACCGCCCTGTTGCGATAGAGCGCGGCGGTCTGGTGCGGGTTTTCACCGTAGCGCAGGTCCATG